>SKHU01000194.1 GCA_007116755.1 Alphaproteobacteria bacterium | reverse complement strand
ATAAGCGGCGTGGCGATCCAGAGCGGCTTTCCGGATTGCCGCGCTCCCGTAAGGTCGCTCGCAATGACGAAGTTAAGCAGCCGTTCAGCAATCTGTTTCTCTTTTCTGCCCGTCATCCTGAGCCGCAAGGCAAAGGATATCTTTTTGACACACAAAAGATTCTTCGCTCCGCCCGGAATGACAGACAGACAGACAGACAGACAGAAAAAGAGAGCGGGAATGACAGCTTATTTTATTTAAGATAAGGCCGGAGGCTACTCCGTCGCTTCGGAGAGTTCCAGCCAGCGGGTTTCGTAGCGCTCCAGTCTGGCCTGTTGTTCGGCCAGCGCCTTGACGGCGGCGTGGAATTTTTCTGCGTCGCGTTTGTATAAATCCGCATCGGCCAGCAGCTCTTTCAAGGCGGTGATCGTTGCTTCCGTCTTTTCGATTTTGGACGGCAGCTGTTTTAATTCGTGCCGCAATTTGAAGCTTGTTTTTTGAGATTTTTTTGCCGGTTGGGAGAGCGGCGTTTCTTTTGTTTTGGCCGGCTGTTTTGGCCGTTTCTCCTGTTTCTCCTGTTTCTCCTGTTTCTCCTGTTTTTGCGGTTGCTTTTCCTTTTGAACGGCGGCCAGATAATCGGAATAGCCGCCGATGACGCGCCGCACCTTGCCGCCGCCTTCAAAGGCCAGAATCTGCGTGACGGTCTGGTCAAGAAAATCGCGGTCATGCGAGACGACAAACAGCGTGCCGTTGTAATGGATCAGCGCCTCTTCCAGCATGTCGAGCATATCCATATCCAGATCATTGGTCGGCTCGTCCATCAGCAGAAAATTACCCGGTTCGGCCAGAATTTTTGCCAGCAGCAGCCGGTTTTTCTCCCCGCCCGACAGCGTGTCCACCGTGCGGTGAATATCCGAGGGATCGAAAAGAAATGTTTTCAGATAGCCGCAGATATGGCGGTCCTTGCCGTTGATTTTGACGTAATCGCCGCCTTGCGGACACAGGGTTTTCCACAGCGAATAGGACGGCACAAGATCGTTGCGCTTTTGATCGAAATAGGAAATTGTCGCGGCATGCGAGATTTTGACGCGCCCCGCATCGGGTTCGAGTTCCCCCGTCAGGAATCTGAGAAAACTGGTTTTGCCCGATCCGTTATGCCCCAGAATGCCGATCCGGTCGCCGCGACGGATTTTCAGGCTGAAATCTTTCAGAATAACGGTTTCGCGCCCGTCTTCGGCAACAAAGCTTTTATGCACATTATAAAATTCCGCAACAACACGGGCGGAGGATTCCTCTTCAACTTCCGGCCTCATTTTGATTTTGGCAACAGCGCGGCGATAGGAACGCTCATCCGCCTCCAGCTTTGCGCGCATATCCCGAACGCGCTCCACGCGGCGGACATTGCGTTTGACCCGCGCCTTCACCCCGCGCGAGGCCCATGCGTGCTCTTCGGCGACGAAGGCTTTGCGGTTTTTCAATTCCCGCGCCTCCTGATCGAGCAATTCATCCGACCATTCCTCGAAATATTTGAAACCGCGCGGGGAGACGCGCACCTGTCCGCGATCCAGCCAGAAAACGCGGTTGGTGATATTGGCCAGAAAAGTCCGGTCGTGCGAAACGCACAGCACCGTGCCGCGATAGGCTCTCAGATAATTTTCCAGCCATTCGATGCCGTCGATATCCAGATGGTTGGTCGGCTCGTCCAGCAGCAGAATATCGGGTTCCTCCACCAGCGCCCGTGCCAGCGCGGCGCGGCGCAACTGCCCACCCGACAGATGCGTCATCGGTGTGTTTTTATCCAGCTCCAAAGCGGCGGTGATGATATCGACCTTATATTCCTGCGCGGCTTTTTCATCGGCGGTTGCGGCGCTGATTTCTTCAAAAATATAACCGGCGACGGTTTGGCCTTTTTTCGGCACGACCTCCTGTCGCAGCCAGCCGATGGACACATCCGGCGATTGCCAGCGCTGCCCCGCATCAAGTTCAAGATCGCCCGTGACCATCCGCATCAGCGTGGTCTTGCCCGCGCCGTTCGCCCCGACCAGCGCGATTTTCTCCCCTTCATGCAGGTGGAAGGTGAGGTCGGTAAAGACCGGCTTGCCGGAATAGGCAATCGCGGCGTTTTCAATGCTGAGCAGCAGTGTTGAGGCCATCACAGAATTTTTCTTTTAAGGTTATACCGTTTGTTTTGCGTATTTTGCCGTAAACTCTTTCGAGAGAGTATGTGAATTTTTATCACAAAACAACCGCAGCCTTTGGGGTCAGAGCTGATTATGAGTTATTTCAGCCGCGTCTGGATAGATTGTACATGTGTCCGTTTTTTGCGTTTGTGGGCAATATTCTTTTCCAGCCGGGGTTTGGAAAGATCGCGATGCGCGGCGCGGTAACGCTGCTCGGCCTGTTTGTCGTAATCTTTTATCATGCGGATTGCGTCGTCCAGAGCAACATCTTTGCGGATCGGAACATAGCCGCTGTCGCTGATCACAACCTCCATCATCGCTTCGTGGGCAGAAAATTCAAAACGAATTTCATAAAGATTGTTCTTGCGCCGGCGGGCGTAAAATTTGCACGTATATACATTCTGTACACCGTCCCAGAATGCGGCTTTTTGTCCGCAACGCGCATTCACGGCATCTGCGCCGTTATGCATTTCAGGCATCGCCGAAATCGTGCGCGGATAGGCGTTTGTATTAAAAATATCCTTGAAAAGATTTTTTATATTTT
>SKHU01000286.1 GCA_007116755.1 Alphaproteobacteria bacterium | reverse complement strand
ACTTTGCCGTCGCCGCGGGCGTGAAATATCGCATCTTTCAAAGCCATAAAAGTCGAGATCGACAGCATCAACGGCGGTTCGCCGACAGCTTTGGAGCGGTAGACCGTATCTTCGGCATTGTCGTTTTTATAGAGCGCAACGCGGAAATCATTTGGAATATCGCGTCCTGTGGGAATTTTATAAGTGCTGGGTGCGTGGGTTTTCAGTACGCCCTTGTCATCCCACCACAACTCCTCGGAGGTCAGCCAGCCATTGCCCTGAATATATCCGCCTTCAATCTGGCCGATATCGACCGCCGGATTGATCGACCGGCCGACATCATGCAAAAGATCGGCGCGCAGCAATGTATATTCGCCCGTCAGTGTGTCGATCATCACTTCCGTTGCCGCCGCGCCATAGGCGAAATAGAAAAACGGCCGTCCATGTGCCTTCTCGCGATCCCATGTCAGTTTTGGAGTTTTGTAAAAACCGGTCGAAGACAGGGAAACGCGGTGGGTATAGGCCTGCATCACCAGTGCCGGAAAAGAGATACTGTCTTTGCCGATTTGGACGCAGCCGTTTTCAAAAACAATCGCATTTTCATCCGCGCCGTAATGCGCGGCGGCAAAAGAGGCCAGACGGTTTTTGATCGTCAGCGCTGCGGCTTCGGCAGCTTTTCCGTTCAAATCGGTACCGCTGGAGGCGGCTGTGGCGGACGTATTTGGCACTTTGCCTGTATCGGTGGCGGTGATTTTGATGCGATTCGTGCTTATGCCGAATACATCGGCGACAAGCTGTATGATTTTTGTGTGCAGCCCTTGCCCCATTTCCGTACCACCGTGATTGAGCTGCACACTGCCGTCTTTATAGACATGCACCAGCCCCCCCGCCTGATTGAGCATTTTCAAGGTGAAGCTGATACCGAATTTAACGGGCGTTAAGGCGATGCCTTTTTTCAGAATTTTGTTTTCCGCATTGAACTTTTCAATATCCTTTTGCCGCGCGCGGTAATTGCTGCTTTCGACCAGCGCGGGGATCAGATCGTGCAGGATGTTGTCCTCCACCGTCATGCCGTAATGCGTTGTGCAGCGGTTTTTCAGTCCGTCTTTGGCATCGTAGAGATTGCGCAGCCGCACATCCAGCGGGTCATGGCCGATGCTGCGGGCGATATTGTCGATAATCTCTTCTACGGCCAGCATCCCCTGCGGCCCGCCGAATCCGCGAAATGCAGTGTCCGATACGGTGTTCGTACGGCAGCGGTAGCTTGTCACGCGGGCATTGGGCAGGAAATAGGCATTGTCGGAATGGAACATGGCGCGGTCGCAGATCGCATTGGACAGATCGGCGGAGATACCGCAGCGCACCGCATGGGTGATGTCGAGGGATTCGATTATCCCCTCATCATCAAATCCCGCCTGATAGGTCACATCGAAAGCATGGCGTTTTCCGGTCATGATCATATCGTCGTCACGGTCAAGTCGCAGCTTGACGGGGCGGCCGGTTTTCCATGCGCCGAGTGCGGCGATACAGGCGATCAGCGATGCCTGACTTTCCTTGCCGCCGAAACCGCCGCCCATCCGGCGGACACGGACGGTCACGGCATGATCGGCAAGACCCAGCATTCGTGCAATCAAGTGCTGGACTTCCGACGGGTGCTGGGTGGATGACCAGCAGGTAAACTCGCCGTTTTCCTCCGGTATGGCCATCGCAATCTGGCCTTCCAGATAAAAATGATCCTGCCCGCCGATTTTGAATTTGCCGCCGATTTTATGTGCGGTGCGGGCGAGAGATTTTTCCGCATCGCCGCATTGCATCACATATGTGTCGCCGACAAAATCCTGTTTTTCTATGGCTGCGGCGGTTGTCAGCACGGCAGGGAGTTCTTCATATGCGACATGTGCCAGATGCGCGGCGCGGCGCGCGGTTTCAATATCTTCGGCAATCACGGCCAGAACGGATTGACCGGCATAATACACGTCGCTTTCGGCAAAGACGGGATCACCGTCGAAAACCGGCGCGACATCGTTTTTGCCCGGAATATCTTTTGCCGTCAGGACGGCATGAACGCCGTCAATGCAGCAGGATTCCGTGTTGATTTTCGTGATGCGGGCACGGGCATGGGGGCTTTTCAGCACATAGGCGAAAAGACAGCCTTCCGGTTCGCGCAGATCGTCCGTATAGACGGCTTCGCCCGTGACATGCAGCTCCGCACTGTCATGGCGCAGCGCGTCGCCTGAAGCGCTGCGCATTTTTTGCGTATCGGGCATTTCGGCTCTATCCGGCATGGCTGTATACCCGTGTTTTGACACCCGGCGCAGTTGTTTCGATAAAGAAACGGTAGAGAAGATTTTGCGCGCTCTGCATACGATAGGCGGCGCTTGCCCGCATATCGGTCAGCGGGGTGAAATCCTTTTCCATCTCGCGCATGGCGGTGCGGCAGTTTTCTTCTGTCCAGCTCTGTCCGGTCAGCGCGGCTTCGGCATGTGCGGCGCGTTTGGGTGTTCCCGCCATACCGCCATAGGCCAGCCGCGCTTCGGAGATTGTGCCGTTTTCAACTTTCAGGCTGAATCCGCTGCAGACGGCGGAAATATCCTGATCAAAACGTTTGGAGAGCTTGTAGGTTTTAAACAGAACATGCTCCGGTTTTTTCGGTACGGTAATTTTTTCCAGAAATTCGCCTTTTTGCAAATCCTGTACGCCGTAATCAATAAAATAATCTTCAATCGGGATTGTGCGCGTATCATCGCCTTTGCGCAGCACAAGTTCTGCCGCCAGCGCGATCAGAAACGGTGCGCCGTCACCGATGGGAGAGCCGTTGGCGATATTGCCGCCGAGCGTGCCGGAATTGCGGATTTGTACCGAGGCAAAACGCTGCAGGAGTTCGTCAAGGCTGTCATCAATCGGCACGAGATGCCGGAACGCATCCGTATAGCTGACCGATGCGCCGATTTCCAAAGCGGTGTCCGTCTCCGCAACGCGGCGCAGCGAGCGGATTTCACCGGTATAAATCAGCACCGGCAGCTCCTTGTGATGTTTCGTGACCCACAGCCCGATATCTGTGCCGCCCGACAGCAAAACCGCATCGGGATATTCAGCCAGCAAGGCGCTGAGTTCATGTGCCTTGTGTGGTGCAAAAAATTTTATGTTGTCTGCTGTGTAGGACAGCCCGTTTTCACGGCGGATATTTTTCAACCCGGGATGTGCGGGGATTTTGAATTGCCCCATTTCCCGTGCTGCATCAAGGATCGGACGGTATCCGGTGCAGCGGCAGAGATTGCCGGCGATGGCGTTCTGGATATCGCTATCGCTGCGGTCGTCTTTTTCATGACCGAGTGCGTAGAGCGACATGACAAATCCCGGAGTGCAAAACCCGCATTGCGAGGCATGGCAATTGACCATTGCCTTTTGTACGGGATGCAGCACGCTGCCGTTTTTCTGTTTTAGATATTCGACCGTAATCAGCTGTTTGCCGTCCAGAACGGGCAAAAACATGATGCAGCTATTGACGGCTTTATAGCGCGGCACACCGTCATCGCCAATCTCTCCGATCACGGCGGTGCAGGCTCCGCAATCGCCTTCAGCGCAGCCTTCTTTTGTGCCTTTCAGCCGCACATCTTCGCGCAGATATTGCAACACGGTCGTCAGCGGCGAGATGCCGGAAATTTCCTGCGGCGTATCGTTCAAAATAAATCTGATTGTATCGCTCAAAACAACGGCCTTTTCGCAATGAATATTGCAGAAAATATAGCGGTTTTGCGCGGAACTGTCACGAAAGAAGTATCAGCGGAACGCCGCAGCACATGGCGGCGATGCCGAGAAGTTTGGGGAGTGTGATCGCCTCCCCGAAGACCAGACGTCCGAGAATAACGGCGGAAATCTGGCCGATGACGCGTTTGACCGCTTCCATGATCCCGACATAAACCATGGTCAAGGACAGCATTTGCAGCCCCATCGCCCCCGCATAGAACAGCGCCAGAATTCCAATGATTTTGGTGCCGCTTTTTTGCGGCAGCGGATTTTTCTTTAAACCGCCGCGCAAAAAAATCCACAGCCACAGCAGAACGGAGGCGATGGTGAAATGCGCCAGCATATGCACGGGCAGCGCCGCATGTTGAAGTGCCACGCGGTCAAAGACGGGAGACAGCGTCCAGCACAGTGCGGTGACGCACATGTATTTTGCTCCCGGCTCGGAGGTGAAGTTTTTCCAGACTTTGGCAAACCCGAAAATTTTTTCCGGCGGCACATACAGCCATAAAATCCCCAGCACCGCAAGAAAGATACCTCCCCATTGCGCGACGGCGAGCATCTCGCCCAGAAAAAAGAATCCGATCAGTGCCGTCAGTACAGGGGTCAGCGACAGCAGCGGTACGGTTTTGCTTAAGGGGGAGGCGAAAACCGCGCGAATGAAAAAGATATTCGCCGTCACATTGCAGACGGCGCTGAGAATGCCGGGAAGAATGTAATCGCCGGTCAGGCTGCGATCGCCGGACACCAGAAACAGAATCAGGCACAGCGGCCAGACGGCGGTAAAAATAATCGCGGTCAGAATGGCAGGCGAAGCATGGGTAGCGGCTTTCTTGCGCGCAAAATCCGATGCGGCAAAAAATAATCCGCAACCAATGACGGCAAGCAGCGCGGCAAGTGAAATTTCTGATGTCACGGTTTTTTGTGTCCTGCGCGTTTGGGCGGTTTCAGGTTATAGCTGATGATGCTCCACTTGTTCTGAAAATATGTAAACATGAAATCTTAGACCGCAACTGCGGTTTTTGTCAAACACGATGTTGCGCTTTTGCAGGGCAAAGGATAGGGTTTATATATCAATTTACAAGGCGGGAGTGCGTCATGGCAAAAATTCCTCAGATTATTTACGGCACGGCGTGGAAGGAAGACCGGACGGCGGAGCTGACATTAAAAGCGCTGGAATCCGGTTTTACGGCGATCGATACGGCCAATCAGCGCAAACATTACTTTGAAGAAGGGGTCGGCAATGCGCTGGTGCAGTTTTTACGCAGCGGTGCCCGTCCGCGGGACGAGTTGTTTATCCAGACAAAATTCACCTATCAGGCGGGACAGGATGACCGCCTGCCTTACGATCCGAATGCGCCGCTTGCCGAGCAGGTGCGGCAGTCTTTTCATTCCTCTCTGGAACATCTGGGTGTTGATTATATCGATTCCTATGTTCTGCACGGCCCCAGCACTTCCGTCGGCTTGACCGATGCGGATATGGAGGTCTGGGCGGCGATGGAGGCTTTCCACAGCGCGGGGAAGGCGCGGATGCTCGGCGTGTCGAATGTCAATCTGCAACAGTTGAAACTTCTCTGCCGTACGGCACATACGCCGCCGGAATTTGTACAGAATCGCTGTTTTGCCAGTATGTTCTGGGATAAAAACGTCCGCGATTTCTGCCGCGACAACGGCATTTACTATCAGGGTTTTTCGCTGCTGACCGCGAATATGCCGGAACTCCGCAGCCCGGCCATCTCTGCGCTGGCGCAGGAAAAAGGCAAAACCGTGCCGCAGCTTATTTTCCGTTTCGCAATCGATTCCGGCATGATCCCGCTGACCGGCACAACGGATGAAACCCATATGCGGCAGGATATGGATATTTTTGATTTCGAATTGTCACCGCAAGAAATTGAAGTCATCGAAAATATCTCTGTCAAGGCAGCGTAAGGTAAAAAAAACATGGCATTTTCTGATCTTAGAAAATATTCGGGAGGGTTCGGCCTTTCGCTTGCAGCGCTGGTTATGGCCAATCTGATTCCGCTATTCGGTGTTGTGTTTCTGGGGTGGGGGTTGATCACCGTTCTGATGCTGTTTTGTCTGGAAGCGCTTGTTGTCGGCGTAACTTATCTGATCAAGATATTTATTTCTTACACTTCATCTTCATCACAGGGAAAAATCGCGCTGGTTATAATGGTATTTTACTTCCTGCACTTTTCCGTATTTATAACAGTTTATACTCTTATCCTTATTAATCTTTTTGCGCCGCCGGAATATGAACATATCTTTTACAGTATGAATATCGGTGATTTGTTTGAAAAACTCCTTATCGAAATGGAGTTAAAATGGGCTTTTGCCGCACTTGTTTTTAGCAATGTTGTGTCACTTGTGTTCGTTTATATCGGCGGTCGGGAATATCAGAAGGCCGACCCTGCAGAGCTGATGTTTGTTCCGTACAAATATCTCTTTTCCATTCATTTCGGATTTCTCATTGGGGCGCATATTGCGGTGATTTTCGGGATGACGACCATGCCTTTTCTGTCGGTGTTGCTGATTTTGAAAACCGCTATGGATCTGCGCTGGTATTTTAAAGAGCAGGATAAAATGCATTAAAGCGGTTTGCCCGGTTTTTTGCCGGCGTCGGCGCGACGGCGCGGCGCGAGATATGCGGGGTTGTCGAGAAATTTCCGCAACACCGTTTGGAACAGATCGCGTTTTTCATTGTCATTGCATTGGTTCTGACAGCGGCGGTGATAGGCGGATGTTCCGGTTTTGCCCATCAGGAAATATTCCTGCACGATCGAGGCCTGCTGTTCGACACCGTAATCCTTCAGGTCTTTGTTTTTGTCCAGCGTGTATTCATAGGCGTCCTTGCGGTGTGAAACCATATTCCATACGTCTTTTAGCGACAGGCTCAAAACGCGGTTCTGAAATTGCCAGACATGCGTCATTTCATGGATGAACAGCCCCTGCATCGGCAGGGAGGCTTTGGAAAAATCCTCCTGATAAAGATTGTGCATATAGATTTTGCTGCCGAAGGTGCGGGCGCTGTTATCGACATGCAGCGGCCCGCCGATCCGTCCCTTGATGATGCGTACGCGGTCGTAATCAAGCGCCTTGCCGAAAACGGCTTCGGCCAGTTTGCGTTCGCCTGCCGTCAACGGGCGGGATTGATTCTTCCGGAACATTTTTCCGATCCTTTCATAATGATGCGGACAGTATAAAAAAATGCATGCAATATGTCAATAAAGCTGTATTTGTTCCCGCTACAAAAAATGCTATAGTCCTTTGACAGTTGTGACAGGAGAAACGGCATGCGGGAAGATTTAACGGGAAAACACGCCATCGTTTGCGGCGGGAGCAAGGGCATCGGCCGCGCTTCGGCGCTGGCGCTGGCGGAAAAAGGCGCAGGCGTGACGGTGCTGGCACGCAATATGGCGGCGCTGGAGGAATTGTGCAAGACCCTGTCTGCGGAATCGGGACAGACGCATCATGCGCTGGTTGCCGATTTTCACGATCTTGACGCATTAAAGGAAACCATCGGAGCGCATGTGAAAGAAAACGGCCCGTTTCATATTCTGGTCAATAATTCAGGAGGCCCGCCTGCAGGCCCCGTACATACGGCAAAGGCGGAGGAATTTCTCGGCGCATTTTCCCAGCATCTGCTCGGCGGGCATATCATGATGCAGGCGGTGCTGCCGGGGATGAAGGCGGAAGGTTACGGGCGCATCATCAATATTATTTCGACATCGGTCAAACAGCCTTTGAAGGGGCTGGGCGTGTCCAATACCGTGCGCGGCGCGGTGGCGAACTGGGCAAAAACACTGGCGGGCGAGGTGGCCGGATGGGGCATCACCGTCAATAACGTGCTGCCCGGTGCGACCGATACCGGCCGTTTGAACGAGATTCTCTCCGGCAAGGCGGATAAGCTCGGCAAATCGCTGGAGGAGGTTGTCGCGGCAGAAAAAGCGGGAATTCCCGCAGGGCGTTTCGGTATGCCGGAAGAGCTGGCGGCGGCTGTGGCATTTCTGGCCAGCCCGTCCGCGGCCTATATCAACGGCATCAACCTGCCTGTCGATGGCGGGCGGCCACAGTGCCTTTGAAGAAAGGGAAAGCCATGCTGCCGAAGACGGAGACTGTTCTGAATTTTATCGGCGGCGAAATGCGGGAGCCGCAAGGCGGCGCGTGGCTGGAGAATACCGACCCCGCGACGGGAAAAATTTACGGGCGTGTGGCCGATTCCGGCGCGGAGGATTTGCAGGCGGCGGTGGATGCGGCGCAGGCGGCGTTTCCCGCATGGCGCGATGCGCCCGCACAGCAGCGCGCGGCCTGCCTGCGCAATCTGGCCGATCTGATTGAAAAACATTTTGAGGATTTTATCCGCGCCGAAAGCATCGATACCGGCAAACCCGTTGCGTTGGCGCGGGCGGTCGATATTCCGCGCAGCGCAGCCAATTTGCGCGCCTTTGCCGAGGCCGCGGTGATTTTTGCCGGAGAAGAATTTGAAAACGAAACATCGCACAGCTATACGCTGCGGCGGCCGCACGGCGTTGTCGCAACAATCAGCCCGTGGAATCTGCCGCTGCTGCTGTTGACGTGGAAGGCGGCGCCCGCGCTGGCGGCGGGGAACTGCCTGATCGCCAAGCCCAGCGAAGTGACACCGGTCACGGCGTTTCTGCTGTCATCCTTGATTGATGCGGCAGGATTTCCACCCGGCGTGTTCAATCTGCTGCACGGGCGCGGCGCAGGGATCGGCGCGGCAATCGCGGCGCATCCGGATATTCCCGCCATTTCCTTTACCGGCGGCACGGAAACGGGCAAGGCGATTTATGCCGCTGCTGCGCCGCATTTAAAACGGATTTCTCTGGAGCTCGGCGGCAAAAATCCGACCATCGTTTTTGCCGATGCGGAATTTGACGCGGCTGTGGACGGCGCGGTTCGGGCGGCGTTTTCCAATCAGGGGCAGATATGCCTGTGCGGTTCGCGGCTGCTGATTGAAGAGGGGATTTACGACCAGTTCAAAGCGGCGTTTCTTGAAAAAACCGATGCGATCAAAACCGGCGACCCTCTTGGTGCGGCAACACAGCACGGGGCAATGGTTTCGGAGCAGCATATGCACAAAGTGCTGTCCTGCATTGATCTGGCAAAAGAGGAGGGCGGAAAAATCCTGTGCGGCGGCGAATCTTTGCAGATCGGCGGACGATGCAAAGACGGTTTTTTTATCGCGCCGACCGTGATCGAGGGATTGCCTCAGAATTGCCGCACCAACAGGGAAGAGATTTTCGGCCCCGTTGTCACATTGCAGAGTTTTCAAAACGAGGCGGAGGCGCTGGCGCTTGCCAATGCTACGGAATACGGTCTTGCCGCATCGGTCTGGACGCAGGATGATGCGACAGCCGAACGCATGGCGGCAGAGATTGACAGCGGTATCGTCTGGATCAATTGCTGGAATTTGCGGGATTTGAATACGCCGTTCGGCGGCATGAAAAAATCCGGTATCGGGCGCGAAGGCAAATGGCGTGCGATGCAATTCTTTACCGAGGAAAAAACCGTCACCCGTCCCAAATAGAGGAGAGACAAGATGAGCGAAACATCTGCCGTTCACAATTCCGAAAAAGCGCCCGAACCCGTCGGGCTTTATCCGCATGCGCGCCGCGTCGGCAATCTGCTGTTTTTATCCGGAGTCGGGCCGCGCAAAAAAGGCACGAAAGAGATTCCGGGCGTGACGCTGGACGAAAACGGCAATATTACGGAGTACGACATTGCCGCCCAGTGCCACAGCGTGTTTGAAAATGTAAAAAACATTCTCGAATCCTCCGGCGCGGCGTGGACGGATCTGGTGGATGTCACGGTGTATCTGACGAATATGAAGCAGGATTTTCCGGTTTATAACAAAATCTGGGCGGAATATTTTTCCGAAAATCCGCCCTGCCGCACAACGGTCGAGGTGACGGCCTTGCCGACGCCGATTGCGATTGAACTGAAATGTATTGCCGTATTCAAGGAGGTGTAAGATGCTCCCCCCGATCAATTTCAAACAATGGATTGAGGATAACCGCGACAAGCTAAAGCCGCCCGTCTGCAATCAGATGGTATATGAAGACAGCGAATTTATCATCATGGTTGTCGGCGGCCCGAATACGCGCAAGGATTATCACGATGATTGCGGCGAGGAGTTTTTCTATCAGCTGGAAGGCGATATGGTGCTGCGCATCATCGAAGACGGCAGACCGAAAGATATTACAATCAAAGAAGGCGAGATTTTCCTGCTGCCGCCGCGCGTGCATCACTCGCCGCAGCGTTTTGAAAACACCGTTGGTCTGGTGATCGAACGCAAGCGGCGCGAAGGCGAGCTGGACGGCTTTATCTGGTATTGCGATAACTGCCATCACAAGCTGTATGAGGAATATATTCCGCTGAAAAGCATTGTCAAAGACCTGCCCGCCGTATTCGACAATTTCTGGAACAGCGAGGAGCGCCGCACATGCGAAAAATGCGGTACGATAATGCCGCTGCCCGAAAACCGTAAAAAAGCGGAATAGTTT
>SKHU01000069.1 GCA_007116755.1 Alphaproteobacteria bacterium | reverse complement strand
GAAATCGGGGGACACAATACTTAATTCCTCCATTTAATTTTACAATCCTTATAAGAGTTAACCATCGTTGCGCCTGTGTCAATTCCGCTTTATTTAATAGGTATTGTGTCCCCCGAATTCCGTATCTTTGATACATATTATATGCCAAAAGATAAGCTACCTGAAAAATTCGGCCTCTATGGCGAAAAAATACCTGAAAGTTTTTGGGGGCAGATGGTGTACCCATTCAGAAAAAAAAGAAGTGTAAGCAGTTAGGGTATGTTATACTTGCCTTATGAATGATGAGCGTTAAATGCACCCCAGTGAGGTAAATATGTCAGAGAATGCATCCGCAAAAGTTTTGAAGATATACGTCAATGAAAGCTATTTTCACAATACGACACCAGTTTATGAGTATCTTATATATCAAGCCAGAGACATGGAACTGGCTGGTGCAACCTTGACAAAAGGACCAGTTGGTTTTGGTCGAGAAGAGTTAAATGAAGGTATCAAATATAAACTATCGAATGATATTCCGGTTGTATTGGAAATCGTAGATACCGCTGAAAAAATTGCGAGCTTTCTTCCTGTTGCCCAAGAAGCCTTAGACGGTCGCGGCTTGATTGTCGAATTTGATGCTCTGATAAAATAAATTTCATTCCCTTCATTAAACTTTAATAACACATCAGTCTATTTAACCTTTAAATATGTTGAGATATGCCCTACAAAGCTCAAGAATTAACAGTGCTGATTGTAGATAGCCAACCGCCAGTGATTGAGCTAATCCGTGGCGTCCTACAGATGTTTGAAAAAAGCGGGACACGATACAATTAATTCTCTCGAAACCGTAACAGGAGCTGGATTGACACAAACGGCGCAAAGTTTAATTCTTAAGATGAATTATATAATGAGTTGGAGAAATGACATTTGCATCCCCAGACTTTCAAAAAATGTATTGTGTCCCGCTTTTTCCCATTCGCTTTTTCCCATTGTGTCCCGCTTTTCCCAGAGAAAGAAAAAGATATTGTGCGCCAGTGTTTGGTCGCAGCGCTTGACGGGTCGTTTTTTCCGGATTGGGAGTTTCAAACTTTATTCGGCATTGACCGGAAAACACTTGCCGAAATTGTCGATTCTTGGCCGCACATAGACGATACGGAAGAAAACATATTCTTGGCCGTTAATAATTCTCTGGCAAATCTGGTTGGCTATCCGCATGGTTCGGCTGAAGAATGGAAAAAATATATTTCCGCCACTCCGGATGAGGTACGCAATATTTTGGAATATTGGAAATCGGGGTATGACACGCTTGCTGAATTATAACTCTTTATACAGCAGGATGCGGTCGCAGGTTACGCCGCCCATTTCCGATTGGTATTCCCTGATTATTTGAAAACCGCTTTTTTCAAAAATGCGGCGCATCGGCAGATTATCGGCGCGGCAGCGTCCGACAATGCCGCGATAGTTTTTTGCTTTTACATCGCGCATCCATGCGGCGGAAAAATCACGGCCGTATCCCGCGCCCTGACAGCGCGGATCAATCGCCGTGACGGCAAAATAAAAAACATTCTGCGGATCGAATGCTTGTGATATATCCGGTGGCATATCCGGCCAGACAATGCTTGCGGCCAAATCGCAGCCGCCGCTGATGCCGATGATGTCGCCGTCAATGCGCAGCGTCCAGAACAGCGCGCCGTCGCGTTGCATCAGGTCGCGGAAATATGCCGCCGCGCTGTCCTCCGTCCAGTTCTCGCCTTTATCGAGGGCGTTGAAACATTTGCGGTAAATCGCCACAGCGCTGTCCATCACAGCGCCGCTGCAGTGCGCGGCCACGGTTTCGGGCTGTTTTTGCTCTTTCTTTTCCTGTGTCATCGCGGCTATCATAGAAAAAAACAGCCGTGCAGGAAATAAAAAATGGGCAAAATCGTTATTTTGACGGGCGCGGGAATCTCGGCGGAATCGGGCATCCGCACCTTTCGCGCCTCGGACGGGTTGTGGGAGGAACACCGCATTGAAGATGTCGCCTCTCCCGACGGATTCCGGCGCGATCCCGATCTTGTCTATCGTTTTTACAATCTGCGGCGGCAACAGCTTTTATCTCCTGAAATCGAACCCAACGCCGCGCATCTGGCGCTGGCGCGGCTGGAGCGCGCATATGACGGCGAAGTCGTTGTCGTCACACAGAATATCGACGATCTGCACGACCGCGCCGGACACGGCGAGAGCCGGCTGCTGCATATGCATGGCGAGCTTTTAAAGGCGCGCTGTCTTCTCTGCGACACGATAGCGGAATTCCGCACCGATTTTGACGGGCAGACACCCTGCCCCGCTTGCGGCGAGGCGGGGGGCTTGCGTCCGCATATCGTCTGGTTCGGGGAAATGCCGCTTTATATGGACGAGATTTATCATCATCTTTCCGGCTGCGATCTTTTCGCCGCCATCGGCACATCGGGCAATGTCTATCCCGCCGCAGGATTTGTCGAAGCCGCCGCCGCGCACGGCGCACGCACGGTCGAGCTGAATCTTGAGCCCTCCCGCGTACACTCCGCCTTTGACGAGGCGCATCAGGGCCCCGCCACCGAAACCGTGCCGCGCTGGGTTGACGCATTGCTGTAAATTTCTTGAAACACGCCTGAAAATTCTTCATATTGCAGCTATGGGCAAAACGGCGAAAAAATCAAAACAGCTGCTGATTGCGGCGGAAAATCTGCGTATGGACGGGTACGGCGGCGGGCTG
>SKHU01000053.1 GCA_007116755.1 Alphaproteobacteria bacterium | reverse complement strand
GTCCGTCTTCCGCTCTTTGTACGGTCTCCAGCGGTTTTTCCCGTAATTCTGCGCGTTCCTCTTCCGTGATATGGCCGTCTTCGGCCATGCGCGACAATACCCAGTTGCGCCGCGCCAGTGCGGTTTCATAATTGCGGCGCGGGTGATAATTATTCGGCGCTTTCGGCAGGGCAGCCAGATAGGCGGCTTCCTCAACGGTCACCTGATCAAGTGTCTTGCCGAAATAATTCAGCGCGGCAGCCGCAACGCCGTATGTTCCCATCCCCATATAAATCTCGTTCAAATAGAGTTCGAGAATCTGATCTTTGGTAAAGGCGCGTTCAATACGGAAGGCCAGCAAGGCCTCCTGTACTTTGCGCTCATAGCTGACATCGCCGCTGAGCAGGAAGTTTTTGGCGACCTGCTGGGTAATGGTTGACGCGCCCTCCGGCCTCCGGCCGCTGCCCATATTGCTGATATTGGTGTAAAGCGCCCGTGCGACACCGAAAATATCAATGCCGGGATGGGTGTAGAAATTCTTGTCCTCGGCAGACAGAAACGCCTGAATGACATGTTCGGGAACTTCACGGATCGGCAGGAAGATACGCTTTTCCTGCGCGAATTCCGCCATCAGCCGTCCGTCCGAAGTGTGGACGCGTGTGATGATTGCCGGCTCATAATCCGCAAGCTGGCTGTAGGCCGGCAAATCCTCGCTGTAATAAAACAGAATCCAGACAAACACGGCAATCCCGGCGATCAGGCCAAGGAAGCCGAGTGAAATCAAAGCAATAAAACCGCGAAACATCCATGCCATCGTTTTTTTAGATCTGCTTTCCGCTTTATAGAATTTACAGTGGGATTATAGCGCGGCTATACGGCCAGCGCAATCGGCCCGTCCGCACGTCCGTGGATAAACTGGTCAACATATTCGTTGCCGGAATTTTCAATTTTTTTGGCCGAACCGCGCCAGATAATTTTTCCGTCATAAATCATGGCAATATCATCGGCAATCTTGCGGGCGCTGGCCATATCGTGCGTGATGGTCAGCGTTGTCGCGCCAAGTTCTTTTGTGGCTTTGACGATCAGATCATTGATGACATCGGCCATAATCGGATCAAGACCGGTCGTCGGCTCGTCAAAAAAGATGATTTCCGGATTGGTGGCAATCGCCCGTGCCAGCGAAACACGTTTTTGCATACCGCCCGAAAGCTCGGCAGGGAAAAGCTGGGCTACGCGTTCCCCCAGACCGACGGAGCGCAGTTTTTCAATCGCCACGTCATAGGCATCCTTGCGCGAATAATTATGTTTCTGCAAAAGGCCGAAAGCGACGTTTTCCCAGATCGGCAGGCTGTCAAAAAGTGCGCCGCCCTGAAACAGCATGCCGAATTTATGCATAAAATTATCACGCTTGTGAACGGGCAGAAACGTGATGTTTTGGCCATCCACAGTAATTTCGCCGCGATCAGGCATAATCAGCCCCAGAACGCATTTCAACAATACGGATTTCCCTGTTCCCGAACCGCCGATAATAACAACGGATTCGCCTTTTTTGATGTCCAGAGACGCGCCGCGCAACACGCGGTTGCTGCCGAAGGATTTGTGTACGTTATGCAGTCTCAGTTTGTATTGTTGCATTGTCTGCCCGTTGTTTTTTAAGAAAAGAACATCCGCGTCAGGATGAAGTTAAACACCAAAATCAGAATGGAGGAGGAGACAACCGCATTCGTCGTCGCCCGTCCGACACCCTGTGCGCCGCGTCCGGAATTAAAACCGTTATAGCAGCCCATCAGCGTCACCAGAAATCCGAAAACAGCGGCTTTGATCAGGCCGGAGATCACATCAATCGCTTCCAGATATTCCCATGTGTTCATCAGATAGTTTTCCGGTCCGAAGCCCAGCGTATAAACGCCGACGATATAGCCGCCGAAAACGCCGATAACATCGCCGACCAGAACCAGCATCGGCAAGGTGATAACGCCCGCAATCAGTCGCGGCGCGATCAGATATTTATAGGGGTTGGTTGACAGCGTTGTCAGCGCATCAATCTGTTCCGTCACCCGCATTGTGCCGATTTCTGCGGCAATGGAGGCACCGATGCGACCGGCTACCATCAGCCCGGCCAGTACGGGCGCAAGTTCGCGCGTCATTGACAGGACGACAACCGTGGCCACCGCACCCTCGGCATTGAAGCGCGAAAATCCGGTATAGCTTTGCAGCGCCAGCACCATCCCTGTAAACAGCGCCGTCAGCCCGACGACCGGCAGAGAGTAATAGCCGATCTGTATCAATTGCCGGAAAAGCAGCCGCCAGTAAATCGGCGGCACAACGCAATGGTATATCCCTTTTCCGGCAAAGCTTGATAAGCGCCCGACGGCGGCCAGAAAGTTCAGTGTTGTTTTGCCGATGGTGCGGACGGGTTTGAGTACGGTTGTGATCATGCGTGTATCATCTTTGTTTTTGTCGGTTTTTTAAAGCCCTATTTGTAAGGCGCTTTGATGCGTTTTTCCAGCATTTTTTGATAATAAAGACAAAAAACTCAGCGGAGATAAAGGCGCGGACGGATTTTGCCGAGTGATGTCAGAATTTCGTAGCCGATTGTGCCGGCTTCGGCCGCGACGGCATCGGCGCGGCGGTTTTTTCCCAGAATTTCCACACGGTCGCCGCATTTGATACGGTCTGCAACCTCTGTCACATCGATGGTGACCAGATCCATCGAAACGCGGCCGACAACGGGGCATTCCTTGCCGTGGACGTAAACGCGGCCTTTGTTGCCGAGGCAGCGCAGATAGCCTTGCGCATAACCGGCGGGAATCGTTGCAATCAGGCTGTTATTTTTTTTGACGCGCCATGTGCTGCCGTAACCGACCGGATCGCCTTTATTCAGGTTGCGCAGTTGCAGTACCGGCGCAGTCAGGTAAAGGCAGGGCTGCATTTCCGGCTGGCGCGGGCTGAGCTGCAGCCCGTATAAAGCCGCACCGGGGCGTACCATATCGAAATGCAACTTCGGGTCGTAGAACACACCGGCCGAATTGGCCAAACAGCCCGGAATATCGGGCAGCGCCTCTTTGATGGCGCAGAATTTTTTGTATTGATCTTCCGTTACCGGATTGTCGGGTTCGTCGGCGCAGGCCAGATGGCTGATGACGTATAGGAACGCAATTCCGGAAAAATCGCCGCGATGCTCTTTAAACTGCGAAAATTCCTCCGGCGGCAGGCCGAGGCGGCTCATGCCCGTATCGACATGCAGCAACGCCGGCAGGCGCTGCCCTGTCTGTTTTGCGGCGGCATGCCAGAGTCGAACCTCTTCAAGAGAGTTCAGGCAGGGGATGATATTATTTTGGTAGTAGGCTGAAATATCATGAATATTTCTTAATCCTCCCAGGCCATGCAATGTGGCGACCGGCCAGTCTTTTTGTGTTTTGCGGAAGGCGAGCGCCTCGTCAAGCGAAGTGACGAAAAAAAAACGGCAGCCTGCCTGATGGAATGTCCGGCTGCATTCTTCCATCCCCAAACCGTAGGAATCGGCTTTGACGACTGCGGCGGATGTTGCGCCTTTGGCCAGATGTTGGCAAATGATCCGGTAGTTTTCGGCAACGGCGGCAAGATCGACTGTCAGGGATAATCCGGCCGAAATTTCCGTCGATTCGTGTTCAGCGGGTATCATGATGCGTATCCAGATCGGAGAATCGTGTGTACTGGCCTTCAAAGAACAGCTTGATCGTGCCGATCGGCCCGTGGCGCTGTTTGGCGATAATACATTCCGCAATATTATGGGTGACGGCACAGCGCTGCTGCCACTGTTCATAACGGTCGTTGAATTTCTCTTCGTTTTCCTCGGCTTTGCGGCTGGGCTCTTCACGTTCAAGATAATATTGTTCACGGTAAAGGAACATCACGACATCGGCATCCTGCTCGATCGAGCCGGATTCTCTGAGGTCGGACAGTTGCGGTCTTTTATTGTCACGTGATTCGACGGCACGGCTGAGCTGCGAGAGCGCAACGACGGGAACATTCAGCTCTTTTGCCAGCGCCTTCAGGCCGCGGGTGATTTCTGAAATTTCCTGCACGCGGTTTTCCGACCCGCGCCCACCGCCGCTGCCGGAGAGCAGTTGCAGATAATCGATCACGATCAGGCCGAGATTTTCCGTGCGTTTCAGGCGTCGCGCCCGCGTGCGGACGGCGCCGACTGTCAGTGCGGGAGTGTCGTCAACAAACAGGGGCAGGGACGACAGCAATCGGCCGGATTCAATAAATTTTTGAAAATCGCTGTCCATCAGTTCGCCCTTGCGGATTTTATCCGAAGAAACAGAGGAGATATCGGCCAGAATACGTGCCGCGAGCTGTTCGGCGGACATTTCAAGCGAGAAAATCGCGGAAACCGCGCCTTCGCCGCCGCCCGATTCCAGATAGGCGCGCGCGGCATTGAAGGCGATATTAACCCCCATAACGGTTTTTCCCATCGACGGCCGTCCGGCGACAATCAGAAGATCGGAATTGTGCAGCCCGCCGAGTTTCTGGTCGATATCGGTCAATCCGGTGGTCACGCCGGTGATTTTGCCCTGATTGCGAAAGGCGCTTTCCGCCGTATTGATCGCATTGCTCAGCGCCGATGCAAATTTCACAAAACCGCCCCGCGCCGAGCCTTCCGAGGCAAGGTTGAAAAGCTGCTGTTCCGCAGCTTCAATTTGCGTCGAGGGCGGAAGATCAAGATCAGGCTGCATAGCCTGTCCGGTAATTTCTTCGCCCAGCGCGACCAGCGCGCGGCGCAGATGCAGGTCATAGATTGTCCGGCCGTAATCCTGCACATTGACGATATTGATGACATTATGGGCAAGCTCTGCCAGATATTCGCCGCCGCCGACATGTTCGAGTTCCTCGTCCTTGTGGAAATATTCCTTCAGCGTCACCGGGCTAGCTTCCTGCCCGCGGTCGATCATCTTGCAGATTGCCGCATAGATTCTGCCGTGGGCGGGGTTAAAGAAATGTTCGGGAAACAGGAAATCGCTGACCCTTTCCAGCGCGCTGTTATTGACAAGCAGCGCGCCAAGCAGCGCCTGTTCCGCCTCGGTATTGTGCGGAATGGTTTTATATCCCGTTTCGGCACGATCCGCGTGTTCTTTGTTGATCTGTTGTACTTGTGTTGTCATGACGAAAAACATTATCAAATCTGCGGCGTGAACGAAAGAGTTTTGTCGCTCCCCGCAGTATGATAGAATTTTGCAAAGGAAACGGATGTAGCCCATGATTGTTCAATGCCCTGAATGCAATACAAAATACCGCGTTTCGGCGCTGCTGCTTGGCATCAAGGGGCGGGAGGTCAGGTGTGGCCGCTGCCGGAATCACTGGCATCAGACGGCGACAAAACAGGATATCGATGACGAATCTGCCGATGTCGAACTTGTTTTTGAAGAGGTGCGGAGTAATATCACGGTCGAAGAGCTGGAAGAGGCCATATCCGCCCCTGAAGAGGACGCTGTCGAAATAGTCGAACCTGAACCGGAAGAAGCCGTTGCGGGGGACGATGGCGCGGATTGGCGGTATATTGCCGCATCCTTTGCTGCGTTCATGTTTTTAACAGCAGCCGTATTTGTTCTGTTTCCGGCGCGTGTTCTCTATCATTCCCCCGAAACTTATCCGCTTTACCGCGCTTTGAATATTCTGGAGGCTCCGGCGGCAGTCAGACCGGTGACGGCGGAATATCAAAAAATGCCGGACGGGGAATACGGGCTTTATATTGAGCTGGAAGTCGAGAACGGAACGGCCGGCACGCGTCCGTTTGCGCCGCTGGATATTTTCCTGCTCGGCGCGACCGGAGATGTTCTGAAATACTGGTCCGTTCCGGGTTACGGCGCTGAAGAGGGAGAAGATTCGTCTTCTTTAATCCGTTACGGGCTGTCCTCTGCTCCGCCGGACGGGCAGCGGATTGTCATTCGCTACGATCTTTACGGTTTCTACGGTATTCCGCGCGCAAAACCGGAGAGAAGCGGATGAGCATGGGCAAAGACGGTGGGGCAGGGCGGATACTGGTCGTTGATGATGAGCCGGATATCCGTGATTTTGTGCGCCGCAGTCTCGGACACGAAGGGTACGAGGTTACGGTTGCCGAAGACGGCTATGCCGCGCTCCGTCAACTGGACGGCGGCGCTTTTGATCTTTTGCTGACAGATATTGTTATGCCCGATCTTGACGGCATATCTTTGGCGCTGAAGGCGGCGCGGGATTTTCCGGAGATGAAAATTATTATGATGACCGGCTATGCCGGAGAACGCGGACGTGCACATAATCTGGATGCGCTGGTTGCGGATATTCTCGGGAAACCTTTCACACGGGAAGAGTTGCGCCGCTGTGTTACGGGCGCAATGCAGAAAAAACTGGTTTGAAAAACACGTATGTGATATTCCTGCGGGGTCTTTTTTAAAAAAACAGGTATCGAAGAACCGGTGGCAGGATTTATGCAGGAGAGCGCAACGGAACAGGAACAGTCTTTACCACGGCACATCGCTTTTATCATGGATGGCAACGGTCGCTGGGCCACAGCGCGCGGTCTGCCCCGTGCCGAAGGGCATCGCCGCGGCTCCAACGCGGCGCGCGATATTGTCAAGGCGGCGCACAGCCGCGGCATCCGTTATGTCACATTTTTTGCGTTTTCCTCCGAAAACTGGGCGCGTCCGGCCAGCGAGGTCGAAGATTTGATGAATATGATGCGCCGCTATCTGGGGCATGAAGTCAAGGAGTTCAACAAGTACAAGGCACGACTGCATGTAATCGGCGACCGCTCGCGCCTGCCCGAAGATATTGTCGAGGGTATTGAAAAATGGGAAAAGGCAACGGAACACCATGATGAAATGGATGTCGTCATGGCGCTGAGTTACGGTGGGCGTCAGGAGCTTGTGCGCGCTGTCCGCAATATAGCCGCCGATGTTGAAAACGGCAGAAGCCTTCTTGAGAATATAGATGAAGAAATGATCTCAAATAACTTGATGACAAAGGATATTCCCGATCCTGACCTTCTGATCAGAACCAGCGGAGAGCAGCGGATCAGCAATTTTCTCTTATGGCAGCTTGCCTATACGGAATTCTATTTTACGCCTGTGGCCTGGCCGGATTTCAATGAAAAGGAACTGGACAAGGCACTTGCGGTTTATGCGGCGCGCGACCGGCGTTACGGCGCGCTTCCCGATCTTTGCAAACAGCATGCGTCCGGAGTTTGACCGCTGTTATGACATCACTGACAAAGCGCATTCTTTCCAGTCTTGTTATGCTGCCTTTGGCGCTGGCGGCGCTGTGGCTGGGCGGCTGGCTGTTTCTGGCTCTGGTGGTTCTGCTGACGGTTGCCTCTGTTTACGAATGGGGCAAAATGGTTTTGTCGGACAAAAAGAAAGCCGCCGATTTTGTACTGTTGACGGCGGGGTATGTCTATATTCTGCTGGCGATGAGCGCATTTTTGTTTTTGCGGCTAAAAAATGATGACGGTTTTGTGCTGACGCTGATGGTGCTGGCAATGATCTGGGCAACGGATATCTGCGCCTATTTTACCGGTCGTGCGATCGGCGGTCCGAAAATGGCACCGAAGATCAGCCCGAATAAAACATGGGCAGGTCTGGGCGGTGGTCTTGTCGGCGCGGCGGCGGTCGCGGCCGGATTTGTGTTGGGCGGCTTCACGCCGGCCGTGTTTACAGAATGGACGCTGCTGTGTATGGCTGCTCTGGGCGCGGCATTTGCCGTGATCGGCCAGATTGGCGATTTGCTGATCTCGGCACTGAAACGCAAATACGGCATCAAGGATACGGGTAATCTGATCCCCGGCCACGGCGGCATTCTTGACCGGATTGATGCATTGCTGCTGGCTGTGCCGGTTTTTGCCGTCATTGTACTGGCAGCGGGATAAAGCGGGGTTTTTGGAAGAAATGGAAAATGTGACGCATATCGCGGAAAAACCGGAAACTGCAAAACGCAGTGTTACCGTTCTGGGCAGTACCGGCTCGGTCGGCACGAACACGCTGGATCTTCTGGCGGGTTCGCCGCATAAATATTCCGTGACGGCGCTGACCGCAGGCAAAAATGTCGCGTTGTTGTCGGAGCAGGCGCGCCTGTTCCGCCCCGCATTTGTCGCGCTGGCCGATGAAAGCGGCTATGCGGCGCTGAAAGAGGCGCTTGCGGGAACAGGAATCGCCTGCGGCGCAGGAGAAAGCGCTGTTCTGGAGGCGGCATCCATAGAGAGCGATGTCTGTGTGGCCGCAATTTCCGGCTTTGCCGGATTGAAACCGTCACTGGCGGCGCTGGAAAACAGCGGCGCGCTGGCGCTGGCCAATAAGGAATCTCTGGTTTGCGCCGGCGTGTTCATGACCGGTGCGGCAGAGAAAAACGGCTGTCCGATTCTGCCCGTGGACAGCGAGCATAATGCGATTTTTCAGGTGCTGGAACAAAAGCGCCCCGAAGATGTCAGGCGTCTGGTGCTGACCGCCTCGGGAGGGCCGTTTTTAAACCGCGCACGCAACGAGTTGCAGCATATTACGCCCGCGGAAGCAGTGGCGCATCCGAACTGGTCGATGGGGGCGAAAATCTCCGTCGATAGCGCGACCATGATGAATAAAGCGCTGGAAGTTATTGAGGCGCATTATCTTTTCGGGTTTTCAAGCGAAAAAATAGATGTGCTGATGCATCCGCAATCCGTTGTGCATTCGATGGTGGAATATATTGATGGGTCCATTCTTGCACAGATGGGGGCATCCGATATGCGCACGCCGATTGCCTATGCCTTCGCATGGCCGGAGCGGATGGAAACGACGGGAGCGTTTCTTGATCTGTCACAGGCGCTGCAACTGGATTTTCTGCCGCCGGATACAATGCGTTTTCCGGCGCTGTCCATGGTTCGCGATGTTCTTAAAGCCGGCGGCGCGATGCCGACCGTTTTCAACAGCGCCAATGAGGTCGCGGTGGACAGCTTTCTGCGAGGCGGCATCGGCTTTCTTGATATCGAATCCGTAATCGCATCGGTTATGGAGAAGGCAGATGCACTGTCGCCTCCGTCGGGGGTTGAGGATATTATATTGATAGATAAAGAAATCCGCGCCTGTGCACGGGATGTGATTGCACAATTGTGTCAAAGGCAGTTATAATAAAAAGATAAACCGGTTATAAGAAAATAGGGGTTGGACTGACATGGAAACTGTTTTGGGAGCGCTGCAAACTCCATTGGATTTTATGATGAATTACGGATTGCCGTTTATTCTGGTGATCAGTGTTCTGGTTTTTGTCCATGAATGGGGACATTACATCGTTGCCCGCATGTGCGGTGTGCGCGTGGAAAAATTCTCCATCGGCTTTGGCCGGGAATTGTTCGGCTATACGGATAAAAACGGTACGCGCTGGAAATTCAGCCTGATCCCTCTGGGCGGTTATGTGCAGATGTTCGGTGATACCGATCCGGCCAGTGCCCAGTATGAAGACACGGTCGAAGAAAAAGGCGGAAAAATCCGTAAAATGACCGCAAAAGAGAAAAAAGTCGCTTTCTACACCCAGAAACTCTGGAAGCGGGCGGCAATCGTTTTTGCAGGCCCTGCCATTAATTATATTTTCGCGATTATACTTTTTGCCGGTCTGTATGTTTATCAGGGGCAACCTTACACGCCGCCGGTTGCCGGAACTTTGGTCGAGGGTGCACCTGCTGAACGTGCCGGTATTCAGGTTGACGACAAAATCATTGCCATCAACGGCGGCCGGATACACCGTTTCGAGGACATTGTTCAGGCGGTGTCCGTGAATCTCAATACGCCTATGGATGTGACGGTTGTACGGTTTGTCGGTGATGATGAATGGGATATGGAGACACCGATTACGCTTCGTATCACTCCTGAAGTCCTGTCGATACAGGATAATTTCGGTTTTCGGCACGAAGTCGGACGGATCGGTATTATTAGTCCGCCCGGGCAAATGGCCATGCAGGAACACAACATTGCAACAGCGACCTGGGCGGCGACAAAAGAAACCATGCGCCTGACAGCCTTGACGCTGAAAGGGGTCTGGCAGATGATTTCCGGTGTGCGCAGCGCAGAAGAACTCGGCGGCGTGCTCAGGATCGGTGCTTATGCCGGAGAATTTGCGCAATCGGGCTTGATTGCATTTATCACTTTCTCGGCTCTACTCTCGGTCAATTTAGGTTTGATTAACCTGTTTCCGATACCCTTGCTGGACGGTGGGCATTTGATGCTTTACGCGATTGAAGCTATCAAAGGCAAGCCCGTCTCGCCAAAGGTTCAGGAATATGCTCTGCGCACGGGGCTGGTGATGGTTCTTGGTTTGATGCTGTTTGCAACATGGAATGACCTTGTACAGCTTCGATTCTTTGAATATCTCAGTAATTTCGTATCCTAGCGTTCTAAATTTATCAGGATCCGGAGGCGGCCATAACAGCACGTAATCGAAACCGAAAGGGTGTTCTATGTCTGCGTTTTCCCGTTTTTGCCTTTTTATCGCCTTGGCCGGCTTTCCGCTGATATTGCTGGTTGCGGGATGTGCTGCGCAGGGCACAAAATATCTGCGGGTCGAAAAAATGACCCCGCCTTCGCATCTTTATGAGAAAACATTGTTCCTGCAATATCTTGAACTGGCGCGGGAACAGAACGCACGGTCAGACTGGCGGGATTCCGATGTTTTTGCCGCCCGCGCCGCTGCGGTCGCAAGAGGCGTAACGGTTTTGCCTGAAGAAATTTCGGCGCGCAGCCTGCCTCAGGATGCCGTCATTCCGTTAACAAAAGCGCGCAAACGGCTGATGCGCGCGATTGATCATCCGGAATCGAAGAACGACCGGACTGCAAAAGAGCTGGCTACGGCACAAACGCAATTTGATTGCTGGATGGAAAAACAGGAAGAAAGCTTCCAAAACGATCAGATCAAAGCCTGCCGCAAAGGTTTTAAAACGGCATTGAAAAAGGTCGAGAGCATCATTTTTGCTCCGTTCGGACGGCAGGAATGGGTGTTATATTTTGACTATAAAAAAGACGATCTCCGCGACGATGCGGCAACAACGGTTGCCACCATTCTGGAACTGGCAGAGCGGCACCCGGATACGCAATTTATTCTCAATGCCCATACGGATCTTGCGGGTGGCGAGGCGTATAATCTGAACCTGTCCAAACGCCGCGCGGAAACGGTTATGCGCACCCTGACATCCGGCGGGATAGCCGCCAACCGTATCAAAACCGTGGAGAGTTGGGGGCAGTCGCAACCCGCTGTTATCACGGAAGACGGTCTTGCGCATCCGGAAAACCGCCGCGTGACGGTTTTAATGAAAGATATCAAAAATTAACCGGATATATATTTCAAAAACAGTTTGAATGCACCGGAAATCCGCTGTTTTCTTCATGAAATTTTATGAGTTTCGTGTTACAATAGAAGATAATACGTAAAATGAATAATTTTCAAGAGCAACAGTGATGCAGATTTACGGCAAAACAGGTTTTGCATTGTTATCCGCGGCAGTCTTGTTTCTGTTTGCAGCCGTTCCGCAAACCGTATCCGCTCAAAATCTGCAGAATGTTGTTATCACGCAGATCAGCGCAACAGAGTGGACGGCGGTCGATCAAAGCATGACAGTGGCATTCAGACCCTGTGAAGATAATGATCAAATGCTTTGCGGCTATTTAAAAACCGCGACGCCGGAAGCGGCAAAGCGTTTTGGGTTGACGCAATCGCCGGAAAAACTGCGCGGCATGCGGATCATTGAAGGGCTGCGTCATGAAGGCGACAGCCGTTTTCAGGGCGGGCGTTTTGTTAATATGCCGAGTGAAAATGCCCGTTCTGCACGGGTTTCCATGGCGCACACGCCCGGCAGCGGTCTTGAAGTTACGGCAGCGCGCTGGATTTTTTCGCGCAGTATGAATTTTACGGCAAATAAATAAAAAATAAACAAGTCCGGCCTGTAGGGCCGTTTGGCGTTGATGCCCGCTTCGGGCTGTGATGAAAAAACGCCTTCAATCAAAAACGCATTGGGGAAGTTGTGCAAAAGACAACAGGTGCTTTCCACGCGGACAGCACCGGGGGAGTTTCGTGCGCGTTATGCGATTTGTTTGATATTAACTGAAAAAAGAAAGGTTTTAAGGTGTGCTATGAATAAGAGTTTTTACTTTCCCGCCGGAGGCGTGCAAAATTTGCTGGTTGTTGTTTTTCTGGCAGCAGTTTTATCGGGGTGCGCATCAACAGAAAGAGTTGCGAAAACCGCGCCGTCTCAGGGAACAGAGGATGCAAAACAGAAAAACGTGGAGATAATGATTGCAGAACATAATTTTCTCGGCCTGTTTCGCAATGCGCGTGATATTGCCGACAGAAACTCCACAACAGATCGGGGGCGGAATTTTGTCATCAGCAGTGCGGTCATTGCCTATTTTGATGCGCATCAGATCGTCACACCGGAACAGGCGATTGATTTGCTGATGTCACGCGGGTTTAAAGCCTATCATCCAAGAGAATACGAGCGCCGTTATAACGGTAACGGTTCTTCCGAAGCCGTGATCTATGCCGTTAAAAGAAACGGCGGGTTTAATCCGTTTGTGCAGCGGCGCTACAAAATCCATATGCATATCAAAGACGGCAGAGTCAGTCAGGTATCGGCCAGCAGTGCCGTCGCGTCACCATTGCAACTGGCGAAATAACAAAAAGGGTTCCGCTTTTTTACCGCCCATTATTTGGCATAATTAAAGGATTCTGGTAATATTATTCAATGCGATATGAGGGTAAACACGGCGGGTGCTTCCATGTACAAGACGCTGAAAAAGCAAAACGGCGAAAAATTTGCGCAGACAATCAGGAATTTCCACAACGGAATTCTGGAGATTCCCGATATTGACGTTATTCTTCGCCATGCAGGGCAGGATGCAGAACCGTTGCTGCCTTATCTTATGACTCTGCTGGCCTCCAACGATGATACGCCTGCGCCTGCACCGTCAGACCCGTTTGTTCTGCTGGATCAGGCCGGATACAAAGCCTTTTACGCCGATGCTCTGGAAAAACAAAACAGTATCAAGCCCTATTTTGCACGCGGCGAGCTGCTGTGCACCTTTAATGACCATGCGCGTTACAAAAACTATCACATTGTCCATGCCGTCAAAAAAGATGTGGATCAAATCAAACGCGAAGATTTCAAAGGAAAAGAGGAACGTCAGGATGAATACGGCACTTCGGTGATTTCCATCCAGATGTGGAAAGAAGGCGGGTTTATCAGCATCAAAAACCGTTATAACCATGCGGTTTCCGGTTGTGATAACACGTTCGATAGCAATCCGGACAATATTATTGACGGGCTTTCGGCGGCACTCAAAGACTATTTCAACGTTGAATTCTCTGCCACCAAATCTTCTTTGCCCGAGGGATTTGTGTTAATGGGAAACCGGATATTCAAATATTATAAAGAGGATAACAACATATATTACGGCGATCAGGCATGGGCTGAAAATGCCCATGTCTACACCGTCGACAAAGTCGCCGGTGATGCCCTGTTTGAGGGATTCCTGTTTGACAATAAAACCAAGACCTTGAAGAAAATCGATCCTGAAAACAACGACAGCTTTGCGGATGATTTTAACCGGTGCTACGGGGGAAACCGTGCATTGACAGTCAAAGGCGGTAACCTGTATCTGGGCGATGAACTCCTGATTGGTGCTGAAAAATCACGCATCAAAACCCTTTATCTTCCTGCGCTCACGGAAATGGGCGAATGCTGCCTTTTCAGCGCTGATGCCCTGACGCGTTTTGAAGCACCTGCGCTTACCGCAATGGGTGACCGCTGCTTTTTCAGCGCCTACGATCTGACGCGCTTTGAAACACCTGCGCTTGCGACATCAACCTCTTCACCTACGAAAAAGAAGCATTCGCTACGTCAAATAAAGCCTTGATGCGCATAGGGCGCTGAAGGTTGGGTCGTTCGACATGGTCGTGCAAAAAGGTTACACCCTGCGCGATAGGTCACTGACGTAAAACGGATTTGCCGCCGTAACGCGCCGTATGCAGCAATTCTTCTTCAATGCGGATCAACTGGTTGTATTTCGCCGTGCGGTCGGAACGGGCGAGGGAGCCGGTTTTGATCTGTCCCGCATTTGTGGCCACGGCCAGATCGGCAATCGTGCTGTCTTCCGTTTCGCCGGAACGGTGGGAAATCACAACTCCGAATCCTGCGCGTTTGGCGGTTTCAATAGCCGCCAGCGCTTCGCTGAGCGTGCCGCACTGGTTCACTTTGACCAAAATTGCGTTGCCCGCCATCATCTCGACACCTTTTTTCAGGCGTTTGACATTGGTGACATAAAGATCGTCGCCGACAATCTGCACATCCTGACCGAGTTCAAGCGTGAGATATTGCCAGCCCTCCCAGTCGTCTTCGGCCATGCCGTCCTCGATGGATTTGATCGGATATTTCTTGCAGAGATCGGCGTAATAGAGAACCATCTCGTCCGAAGACAAAACTTTGCTCTCGCCGCTCAGGTGATATTTTCCGTCCTTGTAAAATTCGGTCGAGGCAGGATCAAGCGCCAGCACAATATCTTCGCCCGGTTTGTATCCGGCCTGTTCAATCGCGGCCATAATCATGTCGAGCGCTTCGACGGCGGAGCCGATATTCGGGGCAAAGCCGCCTTCGTCGCCGACATTGGTATTTAATCCGGCATCAGACAGACGTTTTTTTAAGGCATGGAAAATCTCCGCACCGGCGCGCACGGCCTCGCCGATATTCGGGGCGGAAACCGGCATAATCATAAACTCCTGAATATCGATCGGATTATCGGCATGTGCGCCGCCGTTGATAATATTCATCATCGGCACGGGCAGAAGATGCGCGAAATTGCCGCCGATATAGCGGTAGAGCGGCAGATGATGGTCTGCTGCAGCCGCTTTGGCTACAGCAAGGCTTGCGCCCAGAATGGCGTTCGCGCCAAGACGGCTTTTGTTTTCCGTGCCGTCCAGCGCAATCAGTTTCTGGTCGATGGCAAGCTGATCCGTCGGATCCCTGCCGCAGAGCGTTTCGGCGATATGGGTGTTGACCGCTTCAACAGCCTGCAATACCCCTTTGCCGAGATAGCGTTTTTTATCGCCGTCGCGTTTTTCGACCGCCTCATGCGCACCTGTCGATGCGCCGGACGGTACGGCTGCGCGCCCCAAAACCCCGCTTGACAGCAGAACATCGACCTCAACGGTCGGGTTTCCACGGCTGTCGAGAATTTCGCGTCCCTTGATGCTGATGATTTCAGACATATTTTTCTCCCTCTATGTTTTTTGAATCAACGATATGCAATAATTTATCTCCTGACGGGGAGGGGAAACAAGTTTAATTTTGCGGTAATGGCGGAAAAAGAAGAAAAAAGCTTAAGCATTTATTTGCACTTTTGGTGTTATTCTGGCTAAATGGTAAGGTGCAGTGAGAAATCACATGTGACCGAAAAAGACGGAGGAGCAAAATCCCAATGGCCAGAATAAAATTTTCCCGTTTCTTCAGTATGATAGGTGTGGGTTTGTGCCTGATGGCCGCCGCACCGCAAGCCGCGCATGCGGATGTGCTGATTTATACCGATCCGGATTACAAATTCAGATTCTCCGTTCCCGATACATGGACGCTCGGCGTACCGAATCTGCCCAATACGCGTGTGCGTTTTGTCAGCCCTGTTCCGGGAGACCATGCGTTCTGCGAGGTTGCCACGCAGCGTGACGGGCGCTTTCAGATTTATCCCAAACGCCATATGCATACGGTGATGGCTGAAAATTTTGATGCCGGATTCTGGCAGAAAGAGGCCGCGCGCCGCTATGATAATCCCCAAATTCTCCGTGTCCGGCTTCCGGCAGGTCTGGATAAGGGGGACGCGGCTATGGCCCAAATTCTCTATGACTGGAATGTTGCGGAAAGAACGCCGTCAGCCGAAGGCTCCGGTGTTGAGGGCGATGTGATTCGCATGCGCAGCGTCACTCTGACCAGCGTCTATGGTGATACGCGCTATGACATGACCTGCGCCTCGCGACTGGACAAATTCCACCGCTGGGGGGAATTGTTCGGCAGTATCATGGCCTCTATGACGCTGCATGAGCGTTATACGATGTTCCCGACGGGCTATTACCGCGATTTCCTCGGAGATCCTCCCTATAAGGTTATCCCGCATCCGGGGCTGGGAACCTCCGTCAGGCGGTAAAACCTTTTATGCCGGATCAGTCTTATTGCGCCGGTCTGTTGCATGACCGTAATCCCCCGCGTTTTACTCTCTGCCTTTTTGCTTCGCCGGAAAAGCGCGAAACGCTTTTCACGCTTTACGCGGTGCTGGATGAAATCAACCGCATTTTTGAAAATGCCGAAGATGCCTCGGCGTTACAGATACGTCTGAAATGGTGGTATGACCGTATTGCAGATTGTTATAACGGCACACCTCCGGCGGGACATCCGGTTCTGGAAGAATTCGCGCTGCACCTGCCTGAAAACGGGCAGGAGAATGCGCAAAACTATATCGAAGCGATGCAGAAAATGCTGCTGGCGGAAACGGCGGAAGAGGGGATTGCCGCAACCGTGATGCGCTGTAAATATGAAGAAGCGCTGGCGGCCGCTGTTCTGAAAGTCTCCCCCGTATCGGAGCAAGCTGAAATCTGCGGCAGAACGGAGGCTCTGCTTGCCGTGCCGCGCCGCATCGCCGCAAAGAAAGAGCCGCTTGTCCCGCAAAGCTTCTGGACTGACAGGCAGGCCGTCAAGACATGCGCGGAGCAAATACGGGAAAAAATTACGGAACAGCGAAGAAAATGGCGAAAAAATGCGCCGCCGCAAAGCGGCCGGCCGCTATGGCTTTCCCTGTCTCTGGCAGCGCAGAATTTGCAGCGTATTGCCGCGGTGAATTATGATTTGCGGGATGCGCGGCTCTTGCAGCCCGTGCCTTTCAGCGGTATCAGGCTTTATCTGCGCGGCATCACAGGGCGTTATTAAATTTTATTGAATTTTAATGCAGGGCGGCCGCCTCGACTTTATTGAAATACGCATCGATACTTTGGCGGACGACGCCGGCAAGGCGGCGCTGATGTGCGGGAGAATTCAGCAAAACGGCCTCCTCGCGATTACTAAGAAATCCGGCCTCCAGAAGGACGGAGGGTGTGTCTGCCGCCGTCAGAACGGCAAAACCTGCCGATCGGTGCGGCCGGCCGACCAGGCGCATATTATTCTTGCGAAAGGTTTCGACAAGCGTATTGGCAAAAGCGTTGGAATAATTCATCGTGCTGCTCATCGCCAGATCAATCAGAATATTGGCGACATCCTCATCCTGATCCGACAAATCAATTCCGGCAATGATATCCGAACGGTTGGCGTTTTCCGCAAGGTTGGCCGTTTCTTTATCCGATGCCTCGCGGGAGAGCGTATAGACCGAACTGCCGCGCACATCCGTACGCGCAATTTTATCGGCGTGCAGGGAAATGAACAAATCGGCGCCGGCTTTTCTTGCAATGGCCACGCGTTCACGCAAGGCAACAAAAACATCCCTGTCCCGTGTCAAGGTAACTGTGTAGCGTCCTGTGGCCTCCAATTGTTTTTTTATTTCCCGCGCTAGCGCCAGCGTAATATTTTTTTCGTAAATATTGCCGTTGACCGCGCCCGGATCGCGTCCGCCGTGCCCGGGATCGATCACAATCGTATAGCGATTGATCACGGGTTTGCGTGCGGGCAGGGGGACAGCAACCGTGACGGCCTCGGCCTCTCGCGTATCCGGCACGGCTCTGTCTTGATCTTGCGGCACAGGCAGGGTGACAGTCAGCGCAGCCTCGATACGCGGAACGGTTGTTGCGCGGTCGCCTGTATCGGCGCGGCGCAGCCATAATGTTTCAAGCTCTGCTGCAAATCCTGCATTATCGGTTTTCTGCAGATCAATCACGATTCTGTCCGGCAGTCCGAATTGCGCTTTCGGCAGCAGAAAAGCCGTTTCTATTCTGACGGGGGATTGCAGATCAAAGACAATCCGTCCCGTGCCGTCTTCCGGTGTGCCGAAACGGTAATTGACGATCGGCGTCTTTCCTGTTCCCGTATATTCGGCGGCCTTCCAGCTCCCGTTTGGAATATCTAGAACAAGACGCCGCGGCGTATCAAGAAGGAAGGCCGAAAAATCGGTTTCCGCACCCGTTTCAACGACGATGCGGTATGTATCGGGCTGAGGCTGTCCAAGCCGGATTTCATGAACGGATACGGCAAAGGCGCTTTGCGGCAACAGCGCAAAAACAACAAAGATCAGGAACGGGAGAGTGTATCGGCGGAACCTGTACATTTCTTTATTATAGAGAAGATTTTGATTGTATCAAAGCCGTAAATCATGTACCGTGCAATGGAGTTTTTTAACTGCGCGGCTTTTTGGCACAGCGCTCCGGAAACGGTTGCAAAAGCTGCTTTCCGTTTCGGAGGCTCCGTCTTTGCCGAAGGCGCGCATATGAAGGAACGGCCGTCTGTTTTAATCGTATACAGAACGGCAAATTAAAGGGTTTCAGGCCGGCGGGAGGCCGCATACCGCTTAAAGCAGCGGAGCAAAGCAGTTTTCCCGCCCGGAAAGTTTTAGGAATTTTGCGGAAAAGAACATTATGATTTTCTCTTACCACGATCATGCAGGACATGCAGGCTGCTCTGAAGGCGGCCGTGTGGAGAGATTGTCTTTATCAGCAATATGCGCCGGATTGTCATCCGGCGTATCCGGTAACTTTTTGTCAGGCCTGAAAATGTAAAAACTAAGGACACTCTTTGATTTAAGGAAAGCACAGCTTTCGCAAAGAGTATCCGACACCGTGATGGAGTCACTCCTCCCGCGGATGTTTTGCTAATAAGGATTAGGCCATGACACAACGCATGTTGATTGATGCGACCCATAAGGAAGAAACACGGGTCGCTGTTGTTTCCGATCGTAACCGTTTGGAAGAATTCGACTATGAAAGCGCTTCACGCAAACAGCTGAAGGGCAATATCTATCTTGTAAAAGTAACCCGTGTGGAACCGTCTTTGCAGGCGGCTTTCGTTGATTTCGGCGGCAACCGCCACGGATTTCTGCCGTTTCCCGAGATTCATCCCGATTATTACCGCATTCCGATTGAAGACCGGCAGGCGCTGATTGAGGAAGAGCGGCGCTTGACAAAAGAAGAAGCCGCAGAAGCCGACGCGCGCGCAGATGCGGAGGCGGAGGAAAAAGAACGCCGCCAGAACCGCAAAACCGGCAAGAACAAGCGCGATGGCGATGACACTTCCGGTTCGGAAGATGAAAACGGCAAAGGTGTTCAGGTGGTTGGCGGGATCAGTGATGATGTCGAGGAGGATGTCCGCCCCTCGCAACTGAAAACCAATATCAAGCGCCGTTATAAAATTCAGGAAGTCATCAAACGCGGTCAGGTGATGCTGATACAGATCAGCAAAGAGGAACGCGGCAATAAAGGCGCGGCCGTCACTTCCTATATTTCTTTGCCGGGACGGTATTGCGTTCTGATGCCGAACTCGTCACGCGGCGGCGGCGTCAGCCGTAAAGTAACGAATATGAAAGACAGAAAAAAACTGAAAAAGATCCTGTCCGAAATCAATATTCCCGAGGGGATGTCGGTGATTTTAAGAACTGCCGGTGTCTCGCGTAGCAAGGCCGAGATCAAGCGCGATCTCGATTATCTGCTGCAATTGTGGAACGATATCCGCGAATTGACGCTGCAATCTACAGCTCCCGCGCTTGTCCACGAGGAAGGCAACCTGATCAAACGCGCAATCCGCGATCTTTACCGGCGCGAAATTGACGAAGTTCTGGTTGCCGGAGAGGAAGGCTACGAAACCGCAAAAAAACTGATGAAATCCCTGATTCCCAGCCACGCGCGCCGCGTCAAGCTGGACAAGGGCGACACACCGATTTTTGCGCGTTATCATGTCGAACACCAGATTGACGAAACCTATTCCACAACAGTCAGTCTGAGATCGGGCGGCTATCTCGTCATCAACCCGACCGAGGCTCTGGTGGCGATTGATATCAACTCGGGCAAGGCAACAAAAGGCCGCCATATCGAGGAAACTGCGCTGAAAACCAATCTTGAAGCCGCAGAAGAGATAGCCCGGCAATTGCGCCTGCGCGATCTGGGCGGCTTGATCGTTATCGATTTTATCGATATGGAAGAGAACCGCAACAACCGCCTTGTGGAAAGAAAATTGAAAGAAGCCATGCAGGGTGACCGTGCCCGTATCCAGATCAGCCGTATTTCGGTTTTCGGATTGCTGGAATTATCACGTCAGCGTTTGCGCCCGTCTTTGGTGGAAAGCAATTTCATGACGTGCGAGCATTGCTCGGGCAGCGGTGTAGTGCGGACAGTGGAAAGTTCTTCCGTGATGGTGCTGCGGCATATCGAGGAAGAGTTGATGCGCGGCAAGCCGAAGGATCTCATCGTAACCGTTTCCGCAGATGTGGCTTTATATCTTTTGAACAAAAAGCGTCGCCGTCTGCACGAGCTTGAAGGGCTGTATGATGTAAAAATCGAGCTGGAAGTCGATAAAACCGGAACCAATCAGAATTTTGCATTGGAGGTTATTACGGCAGCCGGCAAGCGTCTGGCTGTTCAGCCGCCGCAGCATGAAATCCCGCTGCCGGCTTCGTCGGATAGCGGCAACCAGAATCGCAACCGGTCTGAAGAGAGCGGCAGCGATGATGACAGCAATAATGAAGGCGGACGAAACCGTAAGCGCGGCGGGCGTTCCGGACGCAGTCGCGGCGGACGCCGCAGGCGCAAAGACCGGAACCCTGAACACGGACGGGAAGAAAACCGCGAAACGGGCAATGAGAAACGCGAAGATGCGGCTGTTTCCGATAAGCCCGATAACTCCGATAAGAAAGATATAGAAATCAAGGAAGCCGCACCGCAGCAGGAAGCTCAGAAAACCGAGCCGCCTGCCGACAAAGATAAAACGGAGGACAAAAAAGCGGAAACAAAAGAAAAAGCTCCGGCAAAAAAACGTGCGCCGCGCAAAAAGAAAGTTGACAGCAAGGCCGATACGAAAAAGACTGGAAGCAAAAAGGAAGACGATGCCGCATCAAAGCCTGAAAAATCTGAAAAGGCTGAAAGCGCCACAGAAAAGCCGAAGGATGACAAGGCGGCGGATAATAAAGTCGTTGCAATAGAAAAATCCGAAACGCAGGCGGAAAACGCTGCCGATGTGAAGCAGCAAAATGAAACGCCACCTGAAAAAAAGAAAAAAGGCTGGTGGCAGAAATTGAAGGAATAGCCTCCGGCCTGTAAAAAAACAATAAAAAGCGCCCCCTTTCTTTCTTGAAACGGGGCGCTTTTCTTTCTTGCTGTTTGGTAGGTTGCCGTCTTTTCCGGCGGCCTTTCAAGTGTTGTCTCTATTGATTACCGGAGACGCAGCAGTTCCGCTGTCATCTCGTCTGTTGTTGTAATGACTTTCGTATTGGCGGAATAAGCGCGCTGCGTCACGATCATCTTGGAAAACTCTTCCGCGATATCAACATTTGACCCTTCCAGCGCACCGGCTTCGACCATTCCCGCGCCGCTTTGATTGGCTTCGCGCAAATTAAATCCGCCGGATGTGTCGGATTCACGGTACGCGGTGCCCGTCACGGCATCCAGACCGTTCGGATTGGGGAAGGTGGCCAGCGGCAGTTTGTAGATTGCGCGGCTTTGCCCGTTGCTGAACTGTGCGGAAACGACACCGTTGTCATCTATGCTGACCCCGTTCCGCATACCAAGCTCCGCACCGTTCTGCTGGGTGAACACGACATTGAACGGGCTGGAAAATTGTGTGAAACCGGCAATATTCAGGTCAATATCCTGCAGGGCAGAGCCGTTGCCGAAATCAATATTTGCAAGATTGAGCAGAACATTTCCATCCGCATCAGGGGCCGTGTTGAGTTGTCCTGTTCCGGTAAAATTAAGCGATCCGCTTTCCAGTACGACACCGGTCGGCGAGACGATCTCCATCTGCCACCAGCCTTCCGTATTCGGTGTCGTATCAAGGGCTGCCAGCATATCGGGGGCTGCGGGGGCTGCGGTTGTACCGATAGCCGTTCCCAGTCCCATATAGCTGGTCAGAGGGTTGCCCGGAGGCTGGTCGGTCAGCGTAATATCATGACCAAGATTGCGGGCTTTGATTTGCAGTTGTCCGTTTGCATTGGTATTTGCAAAGACAAGCGGCTCACCCGCGCCATCAACAATGGCGTTCAGATCGTTCAACAACCCGCCGAGCGTGCCGTCCAGTGTAATTGTCACGCCACCGGTTCCGCCGACATCAATTGTGAACTGGTCTCCTGCGACAAGGGCGGCCTCTGTAATATCAACCGTGCTGGTGACAGTGGCTGTCGGCGAGGTATGTTTGACAAAATTGATCGTCAGATCCTGTGCCGAGCCGAGGCTGTCAAACACGCGCAGATTGCGTGTGAAGTCGGGCTGTGCTCCCGCCATGGTGAGGTAGTCTGTCTGTGTCTGGTTTGCGTTCAGGTTCAATCCCAGCCCACCGCGTGTTGTCGGCTGCGCCAGACTGCTGAGTGTGTCGAGATTGACCGGAACAAGCGAGGAGATATCCGCCTGTGCCCCCGGAAGGTTTCCGTCCTGATCCAGAGGCCAGCCCATCAGGAAGAACCCCGCACTGTTGCGCAGAATGCCGTTCTGATCCTCCGCAAAAGAGCCCGCGCGGGTGAACAGCGTTTCGCCGTTCACGCCAAGATCGTTGCGCACGACAAAAAAGCCGTTGCCGGAAATCGCAACATCTGTTGCGGAATTGCTTTGTTGCAAAATCCCCTGCTGATCGACGCGACCTTTCTGGACGGCGCGGACGGAGCCCGGCGTAAATGCCGTCGAATTATTGGCCGTTGTGACAAGACTTGAAAACGCCGCATCCGTGCGCTTAAAGCCGACCGTGCTGACATTGGCAATATTATTCGAGATCATGGAAATAGACTGACTTTGTGAGGCCAGCCCTGAAACTGCGGTAAACAGCGATCCGAATATACTCATTTTTTAGTCTCCTTCTGTGTTTTTGTCGTTCGTTTTATCTGTGTGCGTTCATATTTTTAAGTTAATGGAATACTGTTATGCGCCGGGCAACATGGCCTTGCGCACCTCGGTAATCGAAACTTTTTCGCCGCCGGCCGTAATCAGGATAACGTCGCCGCTATCACCGGATTCTATCCCGACAATGCGGCTGGGAACGGTCGTTTGTACGGTCACGGGTTTGTTTTCCGCATCAAAGGCGGCAACGCTGACACGGTATTTTCCGGCAGGAAGCGGGCTGCCGTCGGGGCTCAGACCGTTCCATGTGTAGCTGTGCTTGCCGCCGCCACTTTCGCCGGGAATGCTCAGCACCGTATTGCCGTTTTCATCCATGATATTGATTGTCGATTTGACAACGCTGCTGTCGAGGCTGTAGCCGATATTCAGAGGCGTTTCACCGTCAAACAGCAGTGAATTTCCGCCCCGCTCGACATCCAGCCCGATAAAGCCGAGACCGATCTGTGTAATGTTAAGAACATTCAGCGCCAGAAGATTGGACAGCATTTCATTTGTCTTGATCTGCTGCTCAACACCGGAAAACGCGACAAGCTGGTTGGTAAACTCCGTTGCCTCCAGCGGAGACAGCGGGTCCTGATTGCGCAGCTGCGTTGTCAGCAAAAGCAGGAAATCATCAAAATCCTTGTTCAGCGTTGCCGCATCAGCGCGGGATGTTGCCCCCGGCACATTGATATTTGAAATTGCACTGATATCGTCCATAACTCATCTCTCCTTTTTTATATTCTTATATGAGGATATTCACCTTATCTCTTAAAATATAACCGTTTTCATTGGCCGATTGCTGGGCAGCCAGAAGCGGGTCGAGCAGATCATCCGCGCCGTCTTCCGCGGGCAGATGCAACAGAAAATCTTTCCCGCCTTCTTTTTCGTTTTCCGCCTGCTCGAACGGATTATCTCCTGCGGCGAGATCAAAGCTGAGCGCGTTATCTTCCAGATCCAGTCCCGCCTCTTTCAAAGCTTTCTCCAAAGCCTGGGCATCTTTTTGCAGCAAGTTGTAGGTGTCGGGCTTTTCGACCAAAAGATGCGCCTTCATCAAGCCGTTTTTGCCGAAATTCATTGTGACCGCCACGCGCCCCATAAGGGCAGGCTCCAGATGCAATGTCATTTGCCGGATATGCTCGGACGCACCGCGCTGGATATTCAGCATAATTCTGTGACTGGCGGGAGATTGAAAGCTTCCCGCGGCCTTCGCCGCAACCATTGTGGAAAGCGCGGGGTTTTGTCCGGTTTTTACACCATGCTGCGCACCGCTCTGCCCGTCGATTGTGTATTGTCCGGCATTGTGTTGATGGAAATCTCCGTTAAAACCCTCACCGCTAAAAAAACTGCCCTCAAAATTCAGCGCCGGAGGCGGCGGGGCAGGGGTGTGCTGCACCATTTGCTGGCCGCTTCCCGTATTTTGCGCCTGAGGCGCGGGCGAGGGTTGCTGTTGCAGTATTTGCGCCGGTTGAGACTGTGTTTGCGCCGATATTTGCGCCTTTGTTTTCTGCCCCGGGACTGTGTGCGGTATTTTCTCCGCCAATTCCGCATCAAGACCGGCATCCGCCGCCAATGCCTGAAATGCCGAAAATGCAGGAGATTGCGACGCAGGGGGCAGATTTTGCCCAGACACATCCGTGCTGACGGGAGAAGGCTGCTGCTGCGGGGCTGTCTGCATTTGGGCAAGCAATTGTGCAAGAACAGCGTTCAATTGTCCGTACGTCCCCGGTTTGGGCGATGGTTTCGTATCTGCATCTGTGCCCGTATTCTCAAGCTTCATTCCGGAAGCTCCCAGCAATGCATTCAGCAAAGCCTCGCGATCAAATTCCCCCTCCGCATATTCCTCGGGCAATTCTCCGGCAAAATTTTCCCGCAGCAATTTGTGCAGCAGGTCAAGATTGTCTTTTAAATTTTGTGGAACAGGTGCAGGAGAGGAAGGGCTGTCGACATTGATCTCCGTTTGCAGATTTTCAATCAGACTCTCGATAAATTCCGGCAAACCGTTACCGGATGGCGCAGCGCGCTCTTTCCCGGGCGCTCCGGCCTGAGCGGGCGATCCTGATTTTTGCGCCGGAAAGAAAGTCGCAGCCATGTGATCTGCCGGTATCATTTATGTTTCTTCCTTCAAATATTCTCAGTTTTCCGCGAAGAGGGTAAGAAAATCTCTCCGCACGGAAATAAAACGCAAATTCCGTGCCAAACAGACTAATTATCAGATTCATAAATATATATTTTTTGGGGGAGGCATAGAAAAATCCGGAACAGCAAAAATCTCCTCTACCATTCCGGGATGTTTTGTTCTGCAATTCTAGTGGCGGGGCGGCAGACGTGCCTCGACGCGGCGGACATTGTTGCGCGGACGATATTTTCCGTCATTCGGCCGATTTTTCTCCGCCCGTGCATCCTGTTTTTTAACAAAGGCAAGCGCGTCATTCAGCGTGACATTGCTTTTCAACTGCAATGTCGATCTGTCTGTAACGGTCGTTCCGTATCCGGCCAGATAAACCGCACTGATGGATAGCCGCAGATCATAGCTGTTATTGCCTGTGCGTTTGGCGTAATACTGACAGCGGTAATGTTCGTTTTCATAGACGGCAACACGCTGCCCGAATTGTTTGTTTAATGCGCGGCCGTTTTTGTAATCCGGCAGCGCGGTGATCTTTCGCGGATAGGCGCTGTTGTTAAACAGGTTCTTCAAGTATTTCAGCATTTATCTTCCCCTTTGCTGCTTTTTTTATAAGTTAATGCCTGTACGGATTGGCGGCCGTCAGACGTTTCTGTGCGCGGCGGACATTGTTGCGCCCGCGTTTCCTTTCGATTTTCTTTTCCCTTTTTTTCTCCGGCAGAGTTTCGAGTTGCTTGCGGTTGATTTCAAGCGCCTCCTCGTCAAATTGCTGGATAATGCGGATGGCATCGCTTAAGGGGATATTTTTCATCAGGCGCAGTACTCTTTTGTGGTAATAGCTTTCCCCCATCACGTTCTCCATGGATTCGCAGGAAAACCGGATTTCGTATTTATTGTCCTTACAGCGCCGGGCATAAAAGCGGCAGTCATATCTGTCCAGCCCGTACCAGTTGACAAAATGCTTCTTCCCTGCGCGCTCATTGACTTCGGCAACACTGTGATAGCGCTCCGGCAACGCGGCAATAGTGCGCGGAAAGGCATTCGTATTGAAAATGTCTTTAAAAAAATTTTTCAGCATTTGAATATTTCTCTCTCTCCCCTTCCGATGATCAATGCCGCATCGGGTTGGATTGCGTCAAACGGCTTTGCACACGACGCACATTGTGGCGCTTACGCAATTTGTCGATTTTTTCACGGCGCAGGCTGAAATCGACATATTTGTTTTGCTCCATTTGCGCTTTGGTTGCCCGGTCGTCATAGCCGCGGATAATCGTAATCGCCTTGTCCAGCGGAACGCTTTTTTGCAGTAATGTGCTGCGCGCATCCTGTCCGGTGGAATGAAAAAAACATTTGATATCATAGCTACGGTCATCATTGCGTGACGCATAAAACTGCATTTCATAATCCAGACTGCTCCAGCGTAAAAATGCGCCGGTTTCCGCTTGAATAGCCTCCCCACGGCGCGTTTCTGGCAAAGAGGTAATGCGGCGCGGATAGGCGTTGCAGTTGAAGGCGTCTTTTATAAAATCAAACATCAATTTCCTGTGTTTTTAAATTTTCAATGCCCGTAAGGGTTGGCAATCGTCAGGCGGTTTTGTACGCGGCGTACGTTGTTGCGCCCGCGTTTCGGATCGATAAACCGTTTAGCATAGGCTGCGTGATCCTGTTTTGGCAAATTACCCAAACGTTTTGCGGTTACCTTGTCGTCATATCCGCGGATAATCCCGATTGCGTCATTCAGTGCTACGCCGCAACGGAGCATTGCGCGACCACTGTCAAAACTGCCGTTATTAAATTTGACAAAAATATCGTATTCCCGCCCTTTGCTACGTCGCGCGTAAAGCTGGTAACGATAGTCGTCATAGTTATAATCGGTCACATCTCTTCCACACAGATTGCGCACCTCATAGCCGGGGCCTTCAGAGGGCAGGGCGGAAATCGTCCGCGGGAAACTGTTGCAGTTAAAAATATCTTTCAGCCAATTCATATTTTCGTTTTCACATCTCTGCGCTATAGTACCGGTTGCGCGGCCAGTGTAGCAGACAGAGCGGGTAAAATCAATATGAAAAATATATATATTTACGAAAACCAGACGCTTGCGGATTTGCAGTATATTGCTGAAAATCTGGCAGGTATCGTGCAAAAAGGTGACGTTGTCCTGCTCGAGGGCGATCTGGGCGCGGGGAAAACGGCGTTTGCCCGTGTTTTTCTGCGGCATCTTGCGCAAAATCCCGAGATGGAAGTTCCCAGCCCGACATTTACACTGGTGCAGCAATATGAAACGCCGAAGGGGGAGGTCTGGCATTTTGACCTCTACCGGCTGGAAGATGCCGATGAAATGCTGGAAATCGGCTGGGATGAGGCTTTAACCTCGGCTGTTTCCCTGATAGAATGGCCGGAGCGTCTTGGCGCATATATGCCGGATAACTTTTTAAAAATTCAGTTTAAGTTTTCCAGTCAAGATACTGATTTAAGAGATATATTTGTTTATTCGGGCGGTGATGCAATGACGGAAAGATGCGAAATTAACGGCAAGAGCGGGGACGGGGCAGGATGACGGCAGAAAAACCGCAACAGGCTGTGGTGCTGGCAGCAGGGTTTGGCCGCCGCATGATGCCTTTGACCGAAAATCGTCCGAAACCGCTTTTGGAGGTCGGCGGACGCAGTATTCTTGACCGCATTTTTGACGCGCTTGTTGCAGCAGGGGTAAAACACGCCGTTGTCAATATGCATTATCTGGCCGAACAGATTGCGGAACATTGCGCAAAACGCACGGATTTGCAGATCACGACCGTTTACGAACCGGACATACTGGAGACAGGCGGCGGCACGAAGAACGCGATGCAATTCATTGATAACCAGCCTTTTTATGTTCTGAACGGCGATGTAATCTGGCAGGATTTTCCGGGGCGCGTCCCGGCTTTGGACGGTTTGGCCGAAAGCTGGAATTCCGCACAGGCCGATCTCCTCCTGATGCTGTATCCGCGTATAAAACTGCCGGATTCCAGCGGTTTAAAAGGAGATTATGATATGGATGCGGATGGGAAAATACATCACCGCAGCGGCGGTGAATACGTGTTTTCCGGTCCCCGCATCGTTGCGCCGCATCTGTTCGACGATGTGCCGGACGGCGCATTCTCTTTTCTCGATTTGTTCCATAAAGCCGAAGCAGCAGGGCGGCTTTACGGTTTTGTGCATCAGGGCGCGTGGCACCATGCCGGAACGCCGGAGGATCTCGCACAGATTGATGCCGCATATCGCAGACTGCCGGAACAGCAGAGTCTGGCGCAATGACAACACCGTCTTTTCACGATCTGATTGCCGGACAGCGGAACAAAGGCGCGCCGCCCGTCTTTAATATTCCGCCCGGTGTCTCTTTTGTGGACAGGCTTGCGGAGACCATGCTGGGCTGGGCGGACGGCAATCCGTTGCACCTGACCGAATATCTGGTGCTGCTGCCCGGTCGCCGCGCCTGCCGCAGTCTGCGCGAGGCGTTTTTGCGCCTGACGGACGGCGCACCGCTGCTGCTGCCGCGTATGCAATCTGTCGGTGATGTCGATGATGATGCGCTGGAGATTTTGCTTTCCGCAACTCTGGCAGAACATGACGGCGAAGGCGGCGAAGCGGAGGCAAAAAATATTTTTGATGTTCGGCCGGCGATTACGCCGCTGCACCGCCAAATTCTTTTGGCACGTATCATTTATGCTGCGGCGAAAAAAGACGCATCTGCCGCCGGTTCTTACGAACAGGCACTGTCTCTTGCGGCGGAGCTCAGCAAATTTCTGGATGAGGTGCAAACGGAGCGCTGCGGTTTTGACAGGTTGCAAACACTTGTCACAGAAGAAAAATTTGCCGCGCACTGGCAATTGACGCTGGATTTTCTTGCGATTGTCACGCAGCACTGGCCTCATATTCTGGCCGAGCTTGGTATGATTGATCCCGCCGAGCGCCGCAACCGTCTGCTGGAAGCGCAAACGCGTCTCTGGCAAAAGCAGCCGCCGCGCCAGAAACTGGTCGTTGCGGGGATTACCGGCTCTGTTCCCGCCGTGCGCGACCTGATCAAGGCCGCTGTCGATCTGCCGGAGGCCATGCTTGTCTTGCCGGGGCTGGATGTTCTGGCGGAAGAAGAGGACTGGCCGCATATTGCCGACGACCATCCGCAATTTTATCTGAAACTGCTGCTGGAACATCTGGAGGTGCAGCGCCGTGATGTCGCGCCCTGGCCAAGTGCAGAGGCGGAAACGTCTGTCGCGGCTTTTATCAGCGAGGCCATGCGTCCGGCCGTGACCAGCGATGGCTGGCGCCGTCTAAAAAACAGCGATATTATCAAGGAAACCGCACTGAAAAATTTGCGCAAAATCGATTGCGAAACCGCGCAGGACGAAGCCTTTGTGATTGCGCTGGCCATGCGCGGTGCATTGGAAACACCGGGCAAAACCGCCGTTCTTGTCACGCCAGACCGCAATCTCTCGGCGCGCGTGCAGGCCTGTTTGCGCCGTTGGGATATTACCTGCGACGATTCTGCGGGGCGGGCGCTGCCTGAAACGGATGCAGGACGATTTCTTTTGCTGGCTGCCGATGCGGCGCGGGATATGAACAGCCCCGTCGCGCTTCTGTCCTGCCTGCGCCATCCGCTTGCAACAGCCGCTATGCAGCCCGAAGAAATGAGAATATGGCAGAACATGCTGGACAGGACGCTGCGCAGCGTCACGCCCGCTGAAATCCCTGCCGCTTTTGAAAAAATAAAGGTGCAGAATCCGGAAGCGGGAGAAGCCGCATTGCGCGGCTGGACATCCGTGACGGAGGCGCTTGCACCTTTCCGTGATTTATGCGTATGCGGCGACACGCAGCCTTTGCCGTCATGGATTGCTGCGCATCTTGCGGCAGCCGAAACGCTGGCCGCAACGCCGGAAAAGGCGGGGGCGGAGCGCCTTTGGCGCGGCGATGACGGGGAAGCGGCGGCACGTTTTTTTCAGGACATTAGCGATTTTGCCGGTGATGTCCCTGATCTGAGGGTCACGCAATATATGTCACTGCTGCAAAATCTGATGAAAACCGCCGTTGTGCGTCCGCGCTACAGCCTGCATCCACGGCTGGCAATTCTCGGCCAGATGGAGGCGCGGCTTTACAGTGCCGATCTGGTCATTCTCGGCGGGCTGAACGAAGGTACATGGCCGCCCGATCCCGGCCATGATCCTTGGCTGTCGCGTCCGATGATGAAAGCGTTCGGCCTGCCAGGGCCAGAGCGTAAAATTGGTCTT
>SKHU01000039.1 GCA_007116755.1 Alphaproteobacteria bacterium | reverse complement strand
GAAGCCTGTATTGCCGCGGGCTGCCATTATATCGATCTGGCCGACGGGCGCGATTTTGTCACGCATATCAATGCACTGGACGAGGCCGCGCGGGATGCGGGCGTGGCCGTCATCAGCGGCGCCAGCTCCGTCCCCTGCCTGTCTGCGGCGGTGATTGAATCCTATGAGAAAAAATTCAAGCTGCTGCGCCGCGTCGATTACGGCATTTCCACCGCGCAGGAAACCAACCGCGGCGCGGCGACGACCGCCGCCGTGCTGTCCTATGCCGGACGGCCGTTTACAATTTTAAAAAACAGCGAAGAGAAAACCGTCTATGGCTGGCAAAACTTGCGTTTTCACAAATATCCCGATTACGGCTGGCGGGCGCTGGGCAATTGCGACATTCCCGATCTGGCGCTGTTCCCGAAATATTTTCCGCAGCTTGAAAATATCCGTTTGGGCGCGGGAACGGAAAGACTGCTTTTGGATATCGGGTTGTGGACACTCTCTTTTCTGCCGCGTGTGAAACTGATGCAAAGCCTTGCGCCGCTGACAGGCATATTGCTGAAAGCCGCGCGGCTTTTCGACCGTTTCGGCACGGGCAACAGCGCGTTTCACATGAAACTCTCCGGCCGCGACTGGGACGGGGAGGATTTGAAAATCACCTTTTACCTGCTGGCCGGCAGCGGCGACGGGCCGGAAATCCCTTGCGTACCCGCCGTGCTGCTGGCGAAAAGACTGGCGGCGGGAAAAACCGCCGAAAACGCCCCTGCTGCCGGCGCATATCCCTGTCTGGGGCTGATCACGCTGCAGGATTACCTCGCCGCACTGGACAATCTGGACATCCGCCATTTTGACGACAGAAACATGCTCTAGAGCATCTGTCATTCCGAGCCGCCATGCGCAGCATGGTAAAGGCGAAGAATCTCCCGACAAGCAAGCGGGATATTCAGATGACTGCGCCCCTCAGTTTCGTCATTGCGAGTGACCTTAAGGGCGCGCGGCAATCCATAAACTGCCGGTTTTTACCGTTTTTTTGGAGCGCCACGCCGCTGATCGCGGCTCGCGATGACAATGGAAAGAGTTTGTCAACAGCCTCGATTCCCACCTCGTGCAGGGATGACAGAATAAAATCGGTAATGTGTCCCCGAATTCCCCGAATTCCATTACACCGTTACAAAACCTTCCGTCCACGACGTACAGTCAAGTCTGTACGGGCATATTTCAAAAGATTCCGGATGATCTTTAAAGCCGGGCTGATCCCTGACAGACAATATAGCATTTTTGGCATTTTCCTCCGTAGAATAAACCCCGATTAGCTTTTCATCGTCGTCGTTGTCGGGATTCGTATGCCAAAGCAGATAAACATCTTTCATTTCTTCGTCCATTTTTATACCTCTAAATCTGGAGACATATTAATTCTCACCCCTGCTGTATTGATGAAGTATCAAGGATCGATCCATTTTTTCTGCTTAATCATTTCTTCAATCATCCCAAAGGTTATTTCAGGATATTTACTGTATATGGAGTCTATGTTTTTCTTGCCCCATTTTCCTAACCCGACAGCATTCAATAACCGATGAGAAGAAAGCCTGCCTGCTTCCTTTGAGGACTCTATCGGAAAATATTTCTCAAATTCAAAACCGGAAAAATCTACACCAAACTCGTTCTGCATAGTCTGAAATGCACATTCGACAGTATCACCATCCCAGCCAAGGTCTTTTAAAAGACTCGTATGACTTGTCCAAGACGCAATATCTTTATCGGAATAGCCGAGTTTTTTCAAGTATATCACCGTACGTTCACCAACAGGTTCAACCTGTTTTGTATCAGTCGCGTTGGAAGACATCATAGACCTCATATCCTGATAATCGCCGTTAGAAAAATCGGGGCGGCAATGCATTTCAATTCTTTCCCTGATGTATTTTAGGCCGTCTGTGCGGGAATGACAGAATAAAATCGGCATTGTACCTTCCGAATTCCTGTCTGTGTTTATCTGCGTTCATCCGTGGGGAATTGAAAAATCCCGCAGATGGACACGGAGCTCGTCCTTCCGCAGGGCGGGAAGTCCCCATATGCGATCTCCTGCGAGAGGCAGGAGTCCATAATAAGCGACGGTCTGGATTCCTGCTTTCGCAGGAATGACAAAAGAGGGAGCGGGAATGACAGCTTTCGCGGTTTCAGCGGCGCGGCGCACCCGATTTTTTGTCCGGAGCATTTTTGCGGGGGGCGGCGGCTGTGTTGTTGTACGCGCCGTTTTCCGGTTTCAGGAGTTTGTCGCGTGCGGCTTTATAGCCGTCGCGCAGCTTTTGCGCCAGTTCGGTGACGGAGGGAATATCGTCGATCCGCCCGACGCCGTGTCCGGCCGACCAGACGGTTTTCCACGCTTTTGCGTCTTCCTCCAACGGTTTCAGCTTGCCCTGCCCTGTCGGTTTTTTCTTTAACTCTTCTATATCATATCCGGCTTTTTCCAAAGACCGGCGCATGAAATTCGCCGGTACGCCGCTGACCGCATCGGTATAGATGATGTCGGTGACGGCGGCGGATTTGATCATCTCTTTATAATCCGCAGGCGCGGCGGATTCCTGCGTATTGATAAAACGCGTGCCCATATAGGCCAGATCGGCGCCCGCCGCTTCGGCGGCGAAAATATCCGCGCCGTCGGTCAGCCCGCCCGCCAGCACGATTGCGCCGTCGAAAAATTTACGGATTTCCTTGACCAGCGTCAGCGGATTCATTGTTCCGGCATGGCCG
>SKHU01000081.1 GCA_007116755.1 Alphaproteobacteria bacterium | reverse complement strand
TCCAACTCTTCCAGAACCAGCATACCGCCGCCGCCGGCAATCACAAAACCGTCGCGCCCCTGATCGTAGGCGCGGGAGGCTTTTTCCGGCGCGTCGTTATATTTCGAGGACAGCGCCCCCATTGCGTCGAACAGCACGGTCAGCGACCAGTCGAGTTCCTCGCCGCCGCCGGCGAACATAATATCCTGCTTGCCGTATTCGATCATTTCCGCCGCATTGCCGATGCAATGCGCCGATGTCGCACAGGCCGAGGTAATGGAATAATTCACGCCCAGAATTTTAAACGGCGTGGCCAAAGTCGCGGAATTGGTGCTGGACATGCAGCGCGGCACCATATAGGGGCCGACGCGTTTCGGGCTGCCCTTCCGTGCAATATCGGCAGCAGCGACAAGGTTTTTCGTGGAAATGCCGCCCGATCCGGTAATCAGGCCGGTGCGTTCATTCGAGACGTCTTTTTCTTCCAGCCCCGCATCGGCAATCGCATCGGCCATGGCGATATAGTTATACGCCGCGCCGTCGCCCATAAAGCGCAGCAGCTTGCGGTCTATTTTTTCCTGCAAATCGATATCGACCGCGCCGTGAATATGGCTGCGGAAGCCCATTTCGGCATAGGTGTCGGAGAACACAATACCGGAGCGGCTGTGTTTTAAAGACTCCGCCACGCTTGCAAGGTCGTTTCCGATACAGGAAACAATGCCCATTCCGGTGATGACAACGCGTCTTTTTTTCATGAATCCTCCTTCAGAAGCAAGGACTTGGAATTTATACGATCCGTTTTATAAAAAACCGTCCGCTTGCGTTTTTCTTTTGCGTTAAATTTACATTGTGCCGGGATTATCAAACAATCCGACTTTCATATCCTGCGCTTCATAGATTGTTTCGCCGTCAACCTCGACACGGCCGTTGCCGATGCCCAGAACCAGCTTGCGGTTGATGACACGGCGGATATCAACGGTATAGCGCACAAGTTTTGACGTCGGCAGGATTTGTCCGGTGAATTTGACCTCACCCACGCCCAGCGCGCGGCCTGACCCCGTCGCCCCCGTCCAGCCGAGATAAAATCCCAGAAGCTGCCAGAGCGAATCAAGGCCGAGACAGCCGGGCATCACCGGATCATCATGGAAATGGCATGCGAAAAACCACAGATCGGGCTTGATATCCAGCTCTGCCGTGACAAAACCCTTGCCGTGCGCACCGCCTTCGGTGCTGATTTCCGTGATGCGGTCGAACATCAGCATCGGCGGCAGCGGAAGTTTTGCATTTCCGCGCCCGAATAATTCGCCTTTGGCGCAGGAAATCAGATCGTCATAGGAATAACTGCCTTGCGGCACATGTGTGTTGGGTGAAGGCTGGTTCATGTTTTCTGCTGTCCCGACTGCTGTTTTCAAGGTCATTTTTCCATTGTCGTTCTATGGTGTTCTATGTCGTTTTGCAACGACTCTTATAATTCCTACGCGCGGGCAGTGCAAGGAAAATAAATGGAATCGGCGCTTCATCTCTTTCGGCATTTGCGTGTAAAATAAACCGGAGCGGAAAGGGAGCAGATGCTGAAAAAATACAAGGAACGCATAGCCGATATTGCCGTGCTGCTGGTGCTGCTGGGCGGCCTGATTTATCTGCATATGGCCGGTGCGGCGCTGGTGCAGCGACTCGGCTATATCGCCTTTGACCATTACAACAAGATTTTCCCGCGCGATACGGACAAGCCGCTTCTGTATCCGGAAAACGGTATTGCGGGTGTTGTGATCGTCGATATTGACGAAAGCTCCCTGCAGAAGCTTGGACAATTCCCGTGGCCGCGCACCGTGCTGGCGGAGATGGTGACACAGCTGAAGGCGATGGGCGCGCGCGCAGTGGCTTTCGATATCGCCTTTGCGGAAAAAGACCGGACGTCTCCCGCCAATCTGCTGGCATTGATCGAGGCGCGGCGGGAAACGGAGGACGACACGACCGCATTCGACCTGTCCGTTCTGCGCGGCCTGCCCGACCATGACGACGTCTTTGCCGCGGCCATTGCGGCGGCGGGCAATGTCGTGACGGGATTTGTGCCTGCCGACCAGCCGACGCCGGATATGCCCGTTATCCATGCGGGGCGTTTTGCCCTGACGGAGCCGGGGCCGTATCTGCGTAGCCTGCCTTATTTTGCGGCGACGATCGAGGCACTCTCTTCTGTGGCGGCGGGCAACGGCAGTTTTTACGCCACACCTGAATATGACGGGGTCATCCGCCGCGTGCCGATGCTGATCGGCCATGCGACGGAGGAGGGGCAGCGCGTTTATCCGTCTTTGTCGCTGGAGGCGCTGCGCGTGGCGCTGGGCGAAGATGCCTACCGCGTGGCCGTTGATCCCGATATCGGCAGCGGTACGGGGTTTGGCGTGACGGAGATCAGCCTGCTGGACACATATAGCGGCAATTTCTACCGTTTTCCGACCGATTCGCAGGGGCATGTGATGGTGTATTACAGCGGTCACCGTCCGCAGCTTTATATTCCGGCATGGCAGATTCTGGACGGCAGCGCTGCAGAGGAGGCAGTCAGGAACAAAATCGTGCTGGTCGGCGCATCAGCCATCGGGTTGCGCGATCTGCGTGCCACGCCGCTCGACCGTGACCTGCCCGGCGTAGAAATCCACGCGGAAATCATCGAGCAGATTTTGCATGGCCAGCACTTGCAGCCGCAGTTTTTCGGCAAGACCGAAGTGGAACTGGTCGAGGTACTGGCGATACTGGCCGGCGGCGTATTGATTATTCTGTTTGCGCCATTTGTCGGGGCG
>SKHU01000201.1 GCA_007116755.1 Alphaproteobacteria bacterium | reverse complement strand
TCGGCAGGGCGGAACATAACTTCAGCCGCGCCGCCGACGCGAAACCATGTCAGCGGCGCAAGCGGCACGTTTTCGCGCAACCGGCCGCGCACGGGCGGCAGGGATTCAATCAGAGATTCAATCAGGGATTTGTCCGTATCAGACGGCATCTGCGAGTTTTTCGGATGTGTCATCTTTCCTGTCTTCCGGATCGGCCAGTTGCGACGGCAACGCATAAGCCCAGTTTGTGACATCGCCCGCGCCGAGGAAAATGACCAGATCATGCTCTTTCGCAATTTTGCGAACCAGTCGCGGAACATCCTGCGGTCCGACCAGCGCTTCCGCGGATTTGTGGCCGGTTTTGCGAATGCCCTGCACCAGCGTGTTTTTATCCGCACCGGCAATAGGCTGTTCGCCCGCCGTATAGACATCGGCAACCAGAACATGATCGGCGGCATCGAAACTGCGGCAGAAATCGTCAAACAGACCGGCCAGACGCGAATAGCGGTGCGGCTGCATGACGGCGATAACGCGGCCGCCTTTGCTTTCGCGGCGCAGAATATCGCGTGCCGTGCCCAGCACCGCCTTGATTTCCTCGGGATGGTGGGCGTAATCGTCGATGATGCGGATCCCGTTCACAACGCCTGTTGTCGTAAAACGGCGCTTGACGCCGGTGAAACTGCCGAGCGCTGTGCGGATGCTCTCGCCGGAAACACCGATTTTGTGACAGACGGCGATGCAGGCCAGCGCATTCAGGACGTTGTGCCGCCCGAACATAGGCAGCAGCACATCATTCAAAGGTTTCTCGCCCCCGTTCAGCGATACGTCAAACACCATGCCGTCTGCCGTATTGTGCAGATTGGTGGCGCGTATGTCACTGCCTTCGCTGAAGCCGTAGGTGAAGGTTTTGCGCCGGACATCCTCGATCAGTTTTTTGACCGCATCGCTGTCGGCGCAGGCAATCAGAAAACCGTAAAACGGCAATCTTGCCGCGAATTTTTTATAGGCCTCTTTGACTTCGGCGAAAGAGCCGTAATGATCCATATGTTCGGGATCGATATTGGTGATGATGCCGATGCTGGAGGGCAGCAGTGTAAAACTGCCGTCGCTCTCGTCGGTTTCCACGACCATCCAGTCGCTCTCGCCGATGCGGATATTTGTGCCGTAGGCATTGACGATGCCGCCGTTGACAACGGTCGGGTCAAGCCCCGCCTGTTCCATGACATGGCCGACCAGCGAGGTCGTTGTGGTTTTGCCGTGCGTACCGGCCACGGCGATGCTGTTTTTAAACCGCATCAGCTCGCCCAGCATTTCCGCGCGGCGGATGACGGGAATGCCGCGATCTTCCGCCGCAACCAGTTCGGGATTGTCGGGCTTGATGGCGGAGGAATAGATCACGGCATCAATGATGCCGCCGCTTTCGGGTTTTTTAATATAATCGCCGTCATGGCCGATAAAGACTTTGATACCCTGATCGCGCAGGCGCTCTGCATTGGCGCTGTCTTTGATATCCGAGCCCTGTACTTTGTACCCCAGACGGTGCAGGATTTCGGCAATGCCGCTCATACCGATTCCGCCGATGCCGGTAAAATGCAGCACACCCGTTTCCAAAGGCCAGTTTTTCATGCAGCGTCTTCCTTTTCGGTTTTTTGTTTCTCTGCGGGGGCGCTCTGCCCCTCTGCCAGCCCCAGTATCTTATAAATAAGACCGGCCAGACGTCCGGTTGCGCCGGGACGGCCTGCGCTTTTCGATGCCTCGGCCGCATTGGCAAGCACATCGGGATGTGTGAAAATTTCTTTCAGCAATTCGGCCAGCGCTTTGGCTGTAAACTCGTCTTCATTCATCACCCAGCCGCCGCCGGCATCGGCAATGGCTTCGGCGTTGCGCAGCTGCTGTTCATCGGCATGTTTCAGCGGCACGAAAATCGCCGGACGGCCGACAACGGCAACTTCCGCCACTGTGGACGCGCCTGCGCGTCCGATAAACAGATGGCAGCGTACCAGATGTTTGGCGACATCGTTAAAAAACGGGCGGACATCCGCAGAGGCAGAGGTGTCTTCAAACCGTTTTTGCACAGCATCGATATCCTCGGGGCGGCATTGCTGGCGGATCGACAGGCGCTGCTGCAGATCATCGGGCAGCAGTTTGACCGCCTTGGGAATAACCTCGCCGAAAATTCGCGCGCCCTGACTGCCGCCCATGACAAAAATATTCAAACTTTCGTCTTCGGAAACCGGCGGCATTTCCGCGCCCTGCTGCGCCAGAATTTCGGCACGGACGGGGTTGCCCGTCATCACGGTTTTGCGGGCATAATGGATAATGCCCTGCGTGTCGGGCAGGGAGGTGGCGATTTTGCGCGCCTTTTTCGCCAGCCTTGCATTGGCCTTGCCGAGAACGGCGTTCTGTTCATGCAAAATGGTCGGAATTTTCAAAAGCTGCGCCGCATAGACGGCGGGAAAAGACGGATAGCCGCCGAATCCGACAACACAGCCCGGTTTTGTCCGGTAAAGCAGCAGCAGCGCCTTGAGAACGCCCAGCCCCATCACCAGCAGGGCGGAAATTTTGCCAAGCAGCCCCGGTTTCATCGGCGCGGAAGGCAGCGTATGGATGGCGACGCGGTTTTTTTGCGGCCAGTCGCTTTTTTCATGAAACGCCATGCCGCGGCTGTCTGTGGCAAAAGAAACAATATCGCCGTTTTTCAGCAATTCCGTTGCCAGAGCCTGTGCGGGAAACAAATGCCCGCCGGTGCCTCCGGCGGACAGCAAAATCTTTTGCGGGATGTGATCAGTCTTTTCCATTT
>SKHU01000023.1 GCA_007116755.1 Alphaproteobacteria bacterium | reverse complement strand
CACTTCTTCCCCGAAACACTGTAAATCGGGTTCTGCCGGCAGAAAAAACGCGAGCGGCGCTATAAAAATTTTATAAAGCGCATAAATTCCGGCCGCAATGACCAGAAGAGATAAAGCCCCTGTTTTTACACCTAAAGTTTTCACAACAGTCATTCCGCTCCCGTTAATATAATATAAAACGATACATTCATATTGTAAGCAAAACGCTCTTATGCACAATCCAAAAATGCTCGATGATATGGGCAATGCTGCAGGTTTTGCTGCGCCACTTTGCCCTGATTGATAAAATTTTAGACAAATACAATTAAAGTTTAATGTTAATTTAAAGCACATTATGTATAATCAGGGTTAAGATGGGAAAGCTGTAATCCTTAAGGCTTTGCGAATCTGCTGCGGTGCGGGAGAATCTGCCGTTGCGGGTGTACCGGAATGTATCGGAACAAAGTGTGCCTTGATAAGGGGAAAACAAAAAAAATAAAATAATAAAACCACCATACAGGGAAACAGAATGGACATCGTTTTGCAGGAAAAAAAACAGAAAGAACCAAAAGTGGATGCAAAGCGCCTGCTGGGATACGCACGGGCAAAAGATGAAGAATCCTCCGCCCTGCTGACACGGGAAATCGCGGAAATTTATAATGACGCGGAGCTGAGCGATATCGAGCGCCAGATCGCCAATGACGTGCTGCTGCTTTTGCTGCAGCAGGCGGAACTGGATTTACGCGTTGCCCTGTCCGAGCGGCTGTCGCTGCAGGAGAATGTGCCGCTGGATCTGGTGCTGCGTCTGGCGCATGATGAAATCGCCGTCGCCGCGCATGTGCTTTTGAAAAATAAATCCTTGAGCGATCTTGATCTGGAGGCGCTGGTGCAGGATAAAGGGCCGCAGCATTGGCGCACGATTGCGCGGCGGGAAAATATCAGCTCTTATGTTGCGGCCTCGCTGATCGAAACCGGCGATATCGAGACCGCCGTGACGCTGGTCGATAATCTGACCGCGACGCTGTCGGCGGAGAATATGCGCGATCTCTCCTATATCGCATTGCGCTCGCGAAAGCTGCATATGCCGCTGATGCGGCGGCCGGAGGTCAGCAACGAAATCGCGCTTAGTCTTTATCTGTTTGTGTCGCAGAATCTGCGGCGTGAAATTCTTGATGCGTATAATATTGACCGCGACCTTCTCGACAAAACGCTGGAAGGGCTGCTGGAAGAGCTGCATAACGGCCGCCACAAACCGTGGGATGTGACGGAGGAAATGCGCAATCTTGCAACATCTTTCGCCGAACGCGAGGAGATTACCACAGGGCTTTTGACCAGAACCCTGCGGCGCGGCCAGATGCCGTTTTTTGTCGCGCTGCTCGGCGCATGGATCGGCGCAGAGCCGGAGGTCTTGAAAAAAATGATCGAACGCGATCCGGTAAAAGCCTTTGCAATTGTCTGCCGGGCGCTGGGGATCGTCAAATCCGAATTTGCGACGCTGTATCTGTTAAGCGGCCCTGTACACTCGCAAGGGACGAATGTGGATCAAAGCAATCTTTTAAAGATCATCGGCTTCTTTGATAATCTTCCCGTCGAGGATGCCAGGAAAGTCGTCAATAGCTGGAAAAAGACATTTGCAGAATCAGAAAACGAATTGGCAGCAGGTGAAACAGCGTAAAAGCTGAATATGAAGGATTTGTTGCACGAGTAAAACGGCCGCCTTTTAAAAAGAGGCGGCTGTTTTATTGTGATGCGGGCAGAGCGCCGTCTTCAATATCGTGATCTTCTTCATGCGCATCGGCCGATGCGGGCGGCTCGCCGCCTTCCTCCAGCATCAGCAGATACAGCCGCGCCTTGATTCCCTGTTCCATCATGCGCCGCGTCAGGCTGAGACTGTCGAGATAATGTGACAGGGCATTGACGGAAATTGCCTTGCGCACGCCGCCGCGCAGCAGCGAATCTTTCATTTTGCCGTAATCTTTTTTCAGCAGGGCCAGCGCGGTTTTCGGCAGGGGTTTTTCATCCGCCAAAAGACGCAATGTGCGGATGCAACGGTCGAGATATTTTTGCGAGTCGCGCGTCAGCGCAGGGGAAAGCTTTGAAGAACGGATAAACGCCGCAACATCGGCCAGCGATCCCGACAGCCGCACAAATTCGTGCAGATAGCGGTTGATGCGCAAAGCGTATTGCAGACGGTTGGATGTATCCTCGGAAAGCTGCGTTTTGGCCAGCGCATCGGCAAAATTATTGATACGTCCGGACAGGCCGGACAGGGATTCGCGGTAACGCGCCGCATCTTCCGCGGCTTTTGTCTTGCGTGTTTTGTCGTCCTCTGCCGTGACGGCGTTCAGCGTCACACGGGCGGCGATATGCTGCAGCCGTTTCAACTCGCGCAGCAGCGCATCCAGCGCCATTGCCGGTATTTCCAGTGTGGTGTCGTCCAGATAATGCGGCCGCCCGTCTTCTTCCTCCGCACTGACGAAACGTTTTTCCAAAAACCGCGTCATCATCGGCACGAAAGGAGAAATCAGCAAAACGCCCATAATGTTGAACAGTGTATGGAACAGCGCCAGACTGACCATATCCGTTGCCTCGATATCCAGAAGACGCTCGATCCCTGCAATCGCCGTCAGCAGCAGAGGCAGAATCGCCAGCGCCACCGCCGCCGTCAGCAGGTTGAACATGACATGCGCCGCCGCCGCGCGGCGCGCATTCGGCGCTGCGCCGATCACAATCAGAATCGCTTTGAAACTCGTGCCCATATTAGCACCGATAATCATTGCCGCACCGCCTTCCAGCGTGATCAGCCCGCCTGCGGTTCCCGTCAGGATCAGCGCTGTTGCCGCGCTGGAGGATTGCGTCAGAATTGTTGCGGCGCAGCCGATCAGCAGCAGCGTGACAAGGCTGCGGAAACCGTCCATATCTGCCGTGCCGTCCACGCCGATATTTTCCGCATAGAAGCTGAACGCATCTTTGAGAATATCAATCCCCAGAAAAAACAGGCCGAAACCGGTCAGCGCCAGCCCCGCCGCCGTATATCCCGGCGATTTCAGGAAAAGCCGCATCATCATGCCGATCCCGATAAAGGGCAGGGCGAAGGCTTTGATGTCGAAATCCAGCCCGACGGTACTGACCAGCCAGCCCGTCAGCGTCGTGCCGATATTGCTGCCCATAATCATCCAGATCGCATGACCCAGCGGCAGAATTCCGGCATTGACAAGGCCGAGGATAATCACTGTCGCCGCGCTGGAGGATTGCAGCAGCGCTGTTGCCGACAGGCCGAGGCCGATGCTGTGAAACGGCGTTTTCGTCCAGCGCACCATCACGCGGCGCAATATATCGCTGCCCGCCATCTGCAGCCCTTGCGTCAGCAGCGATACGGCCAGCAGAAAAATGCCGATGCCGCCGAGAATATGTCCGAATGTGGCCAATGTCATTTTTTAAACGTCATTTTTTAACCCGAAAACAAAAAAAGAAATTATCAAAACCCCGCAGTCGTGGCAAGGCGGGTTTGTCATTGATTTTAAGCTGAAAATCATAAAAGATTGTTACGGCAGAAACAAAAGCAACAGCAACAGAACAGATGGGCTTTCAGAAAAAATCTTTTTGGGCGGCGCTCGGCCCCGGTATTCTGATGGCCGGCGCGGCGGTCGGCGTGTCGCATCTGATTCAGGCGACGCGCGCGGGGGCGGAATACGGTCTGGCGCTGCTTGGGATTGTTATTCTGGCCTGTGTGCTGAAATATCCTTTTATTGAAGCCGGGCCGCGCTATGCGGCGGCGACGGGAGAAAGCCTGCTGCGCGGCTATCGCCGTCTGGGACGTTGGGCGCTGGGCATTTTCACACTGATCACGCTGGGCACGATGCTGATTATTCAGGCGGGGGTGACGATTGTCACCGCAGGGCTGGCCGGATTCGTCTTCGGTCTGGAGGCATCGATTACGCTTTTATCCTTTGCCGTGCTGCTGTGCTGCGCCGCTGTACTGGCGCTGGGGCGCTACCGCCTGCTGGATTTTGCCATGAAAATCATTATGGCGGTGCTGGCGGTTTCGACACTGGCGGCTGTAATTCTGGCCTTCTGGTCGCATCCCGACTGGGCGGCGCTGAACCCGTTTACAGGCTGGGGGGCGGTCTGGACGGCGGGCGGTTTCGCGTTTTTGCTGGCGCTGCTCGGCTGGATGCCGATCCCGCTGGATGTGGCGGCATGGCATTCGCTCTGGACACTGGAACGCGCAAAACAGACAGAGCAAATGCCCTCTGTTGCCCATGCGCTACTGGATTTTCGCATCGGCTATATCGGTGCAACGGTGGTGGCGGCGCTGTTTCTGCTGTTGGGGGCGCTGATCATGTTCGGTAGCGGCGAGGCGCTGCCGGAATCCGCCGTTGCGTTTTCGGCGATGCTGGTCAATCTTTACACGGAATCTCTGGGGGAATGGGCGCGTCCCGTGATTGCCGTTGCGGCGCTGACAACGATGTTTTCGACAACACTGGCAGTAACGGATGCCTATCCGCGCGCCTTGCGCGCGTTGCTGGAAATCTATGCGGAGGGGGAGGAGAAAACCGATGCCGCGCCGCATCACCGCCTTCTTTACAGCGCGGCCGTGCTGCTGGTTTGTGGCGGGGCGCTGGCGGTTATCCATTTTTTCGGAAAAAGCTTCACGGGGCTGATTGATTTCGCCACCACTGTTTCATTTCTGGCCGCGCCGGTCATCGCCTTCCTGAATCTGAAACTGATTACCGGCGCATATATGCCGGAAGAACACCGCCCCGCCCGCGCCCTGCGGATGCTGTCTTATGCGGGGTTTGCGTTTCTTGTTGTCTTTTGTCTGATCTGGCTGGGCTGGAAGATTTTTTAGGCTTTGCAACGACATGCCGTTTTTTCTTGCTTTTGATGTTAATATTATGTTAAATTATACAACATCAGGAAACAAGCTTAAAGGGGAGATGTTTTGCAGAACCGTTCAGGACGTTCTTTTGTCGCACGCGGGAGCCTGTCAAAAAAATTCAGGAATTACATGCTGTCGGGGATTATGCTGGTCGGGCCGCTGGCCGGATGTACGACGATCAGAACTCCTGTGCCCGCTCCGGTACCGCAAAACCCTGTTTCTATCCCTGTCGAAATACTGCCTGTCCCCGAGATTGAAAAGCAGAAAACGGTCAAAATATGTCTGGATGCGCTGAAAATTCCGGGGCCGGTCACGGAATTTGCCGCCGAAACGCGGCTGCGTACCGCGCTGGAGTTGATCGAGGAAAAAGGCGGCGCGGACGGTCGCGCCCTGATCGATTATATTCGCAATACGGCGGTGACGTTTTGTCTGGAAGATTTGCCGGAAAATATTCTGGGGCTTTACAGCTCGCAGAACAAAACCGTGATTCTCAACAAGAAAGATACGGTCGAGCAGATGGCGACGACGCTGATTCACGAGCTGGTTCATGCCCATCAATATAAATCCGGTGCGCAGGACAGGGCGCTGTTCAACGGCGATGTATATTACGCGCAATCGATGGTGCTGTGTTCGGAAGCGGCGGCAGAGGCGGTAACAATCCGCATTTTGCACGAGATGAAGCGGAACGGCGAACCGCAGATGTGGAACAGCTACAAACAGAATTTCCAAACCTATGCCGATATGATGAATCGTTACGAGCGGGTTTATAATACCGGCATACGCGGCGGGGCAGACCATGAAACCGCCGCACAGGCGGCCGGAGAGGCGGCTTACGCCCAGTTCTTAAGGGGGCAGGGACGTCTGGACATGTATAATCTGCGCACGCTGACAGCCGTGGTCGGCAATTATGCATGGGGCGTTAGCCCGGAAGACTATACGGAGCGCGCGCAAACCGATGCGGATGTACGCAATCTGGCGGCCATGCCGGGGGCAGGGAATTACAGCCGCAATGCGCGGGCGCTGACAGAGGATCAAATCTTCGGTCAGGGTCCCAATGCGGCGCTTTTGCGCATGGCGGTCAAAGCCTTTGACGGATACCGCAAGGGCGATAACACGGAAACAAACCGCGAGACACTGAAAGAATACGGGATGTTCGCAGGGCTGGATTTCAAAGCGGCCTATGCCGATTTTTTAAAGGACAGGGAAAACGGCAATCTGGTTATCTCGATGTTGCGACAGGCTACAGAGCAGGGTATTCCACAGCAATTGCTGCGAAACAACGTCCGGAGCATTGACGGTATCCGCATTGAAATCAGAATGCCGGAGGCCGCGTCGGGAACACAGCAGCGCAATGCGCCGCATTTCCACCCCCACCACGGTCACGGCCACATCCACGGGCCGGGTTGCGCGCATTAGACATACTTGCATTTAAACCGTGTCTTTCCTTTGCTGTCATCCTGAGCCGATAGGCGAAGGATCTCTTTGATACGCTTGGTATTCTTCGCTGCGCTCAGAATGACACCTGTGATTCAATTTAAATGCAAAATGTTCTCATAATGAATATCCAACCCTAAATCGCCGCGCCTGCTCGACTTGGCCGCCGCACCGCGCTATGCTGTCTGCCTTAAGAAAAAAAGAAAGAGCAATGGCAGACAGCGCATCCTCAAAAACAGGGCAGTATAAGAAAGATTCGCAATGGCGCACGCTTGCGACGCTGCTGCCTTATCTCTGGCCGCAGGGCGAGGGGGCGATCAAGGCGCGCGTTGTTCTGGCGATGTGCTGTCTTGTGCTGGCGAAAATCGCCAATGTCTATATGCCGATTCTCTATAAAAAATCCGTCGATGCGCTGACGCTTGATACAGCGGCCGATCTTGTGCTGGTTGTTCCGGCAGGGCTGCTTCTGGCCTATGGCGCGGCGCGGGTTTTAACGGCGGTATTTCAGGAACTCCGCGATGCGATTTTCGCCCGTGTCACCCAGCGCGCGATGCGCCGCGTAGCGCTGAAAACCTTTCGCCATTTGCACGCGCTGTCCCTGCGCTTTCACATCACGCGGCAGACGGGCGGCCTCAGCCGCGTCATCGAGCGCGGGGTCAAGGGCATCGAATTTCTGATGAATTTCATGCTGTTCAATATCGTGCCGACATTGTTTGAAATTCTGCTGGTCTGCGGCATTTTGTGGTTTCTGTTCGATATCTGGTATGCGCTGGTGACGTTTGTGACCATCAGCTCCTATATCGCCTTTACGCTGGTGTCAACGGAATGGCGGCTGAAATTCCGCCGCCGCATGAACCAGCGCGATACCGAGGCCAATACCAAAGCCGTGGACAGTCTTCTCAATTACGAGACGGTCAAATATTTCAGCAATGAAAATCACGAGGCCGAGCGCTATAACATCTCGCTGCGCGGTTATGAGGATGCGGCGGTGAAATCCCTCACCAGCCTGTCGGTCGTCAATATCGGGCAGGCGTTTATTATTGCCGCAGGGCTTGTCGCCGTCATGTATATGGCCGCAGGCGGCGTTGTTGCAGGGCATATGAGCATCGGCGATTTCGTGCTGGTCAACACCTATCTGATCCAGCTTTATCAGCCTTTGAACTTCCTCGGTTTCGTTTACCGCCAGATCCGCCAGTCGCTGACGGATATGGAGGATATGTTCTCGATGCTGCGTATTGAACGCGAAATTCAGGACAGCCCCGACGCAAAACCGCTGGAGGTCAATGGCGGCAGAATCGAATTTGAAAATGTGCATTTCCGCTATGAGGATGACCGCGCCATTCTCAAGGGCGTGTCTTTCACGGTCGAGCCGGGCAAAACCGTCGCCGTTGTCGGGCCGAGCGGCGCGGGGAAATCGACAATCAGCCGCCTGATGTTCCGCTTTTACGATGTGGAGAAAGGCGCGATCCGTATCGACGGGCAGGATCTGCGCGAGATGACGCAGGACAGCCTGCGTGCGTCCATCGGCATCGTGCCGCAGGATACGGTGCTGTTCAACGACACGATCCGCTATAATATCGCCTATGGCCGCCCCGGTGCGGAAGAAGAAGAGATCGCCCGCGCCGCGCGTCTGGCGCATATTGACGGCTTCATCGAAAGCCTGCCCGACGGTTATGCCTCGCTGGTCGGCGAGCGCGGTTTGAAACTCTCCGGCGGGGAAAAACAGCGCGTGGCGATTGCACGGACGATTTTGAAAAACCCGCCGATCCTGCTGTTTGACGAGGCAACCTCGGCGCTGGATTCGGGAACGGAGCAGGAAATCCTGCAAAACCTGAAAGAAGTCTCCGAAGGCCGCACAACACTGGTGATCGCCCACCGCCTGTCCACAGTGACGGCGGCGGATGAAATTCTGGTGCTTGACGGCGGCAAAATCGTCGAGCGCGGCGCGCACACAGAGCTTGTCAAAAAGAAAAACGGCGTCTATGCCGAAATGTGGCAAAGGCAGCAGTGAAACCGGACGGTCATTATATATAACCTTCCGCCTGTTGCTGCTGTGCCCCCGTCCTGTCTGCCGCTTCGGACAGTTCGGGAAAAAGCGGCAGGGAGGTTATGATTTCTCTGCCATGCCTTTGAGAAGCTCATAGACATGTTTGCGCATTTTTTTATCTATCCGGTGATAGTAACGCGCCAGATCAGCCGTGTTTTTGTCAAAAAGAATATTGTCCATCAATTGTTTGTTTGTCTTTTTTTTGTACCGTTTTTGACTGCTCTCAAACCCGTCGACAAAATAATCAAGCGGCACATCGAATATCCGGGCAAAATTGTACAGCCGCCCGGTGCTGATGCGGTTGCCCCCCTGTTCGTATTTCTGAATCTGCTGATAGGTAATATCGGCCGCCTTTGCAAGATCGGCCTGTGACAGACCCGCAGCCATTCGGACTTGCCTGAGCCTGTCACCGACATAAAAGTCGATGCTTTGTGTGCTGCGCTTGTTTTCCATTCAGCCTTTACCCCTGTCTTGTCTGCGGATTCTTTAAGAGAGCAGCCTAGCATATTCTTCCCGTTATGTTCCAGATGATATAAAATAGTGAATAGTCAGGACTGTAACAGTCAATATCGAATCGCAAATTGAGGGACAAATTTTGCAAACAGAAAGCTTGATTGGCGCAAATGGTGCGATGGTGCTGCCGGCGGAATTCCTCACCGTCCTGAACACCCGCCGCCAACACCCTGTTGCAAAAATGCAACAGTGTTGGGGAAAAGTCACAAAAGGGGGTTTTTGCTCATTGACCGTTAATAAAGCTCTGCTATAAATTGAAGTCATGAGGCGCGCAGTCCTTTGCGTGTTTCACTTGACGATTAACGACGAAACCTTAAGTAAAACAACCTTTTTTGGAGGAACTACAATGAAAAAACTGCTTTTTGCCACCACGGCTGTTGCAGGTTTTGCGATGTTCGCAACGCCTGTTGCCGCACAGGGGCTGAGCCTTGACCTCGGCGGTTTCTACCGCGGTTACGGTCTCTGGCAACGCAACGACATCCCGAACTCCAACCTGCGTAACTGGGACTTCCGTCACGATTCGGAAGTACATTTCACAGGTGAAGTCACGCTGGATAACGGCCTGACCGTCGGTGTTCACAGCGAAATCAACCTCGGCACATCACAGCCCCAAGCTCCGGCACCTTTCCCTGGTTTTGTAGCCGCTAACCCCAATTTCTCTACAGGTACCACGGATGAAACCTATGTGTATTTCTCCGGCAACTGGGGTCGTGTAAACTTTGGCCGTGAAGACGGCGCACAGTATCTGTTGCAGGTTGCCGTACCCTCCGCGGACAGCAATGTGGACGGTCTGCGCACCTACTTTCAGGGTCTGAACCCCGGCGCTACCAGCCGTATCGGTGCACTTGGTATTGGCCCTGGTGCCTTCCCGTTTGCGACCAAAGGCTTTGACTATGCCAACGATATGGGTCGCTATGTCAATAAAATCACCTATTTCACACCGAAATTCAACGGTTTCCAGGGTGGTGTATCTTATGCACCCGAAGGAACAGACGGTATGAAAGTTATCGGTAACGGTGTCAGCGGTATGGCTGCTGATAACGATATCGCTGGTTTTGACAATCTGTGGGAACTGGCTGCACGCTGGGACGGACAGTTTGAAGAAGTCGGTATCAGCCTCGGCGCCGGTTGGGGTCGTGCCTCTGCTGAGAATTCTGCTGCAAGTTTGGGTTTCGGAACGGGTTTTGTTGGAACAAAATCCCGCACACAGTGGAATATCGGTTCGCATCTGAGCTGGAACCAGTTCAGCGCCGGTCTTGCCTATGCGCGTGACAACCACGGCGTTCGAGGCGGTGCTGTCGGTGACTTCGACCGCGAGCGTACATGGGTCTTCGGCCTCGGCTGGGAAAACGGCCCGTGGAGCCTCGGTGCCTCCTATCTGGATAAAGAATTCCAGTTCACAGGCGCACGCGATGTTGATTACGAACGCTGGACAGTCGGTGCCGGATACCAGTTCGGCCCGGGCATGAGCTTCCGCGGCGCGATCGCCTTCGGCGACTTTGACGGTGACAACACGGGTGCCGCCGGCGACAGCCGCGACTTCCGCCAGTTCACGCTGGGTACAGAAGTCAACTTCTAAGACGAATTCTATCCGGTCCGTATCTGATACGATCGGAACAAAGAATTGGAAAGGGCGCGGGAAACCGCGCCCTTTCTCTTTGCCTGTCGATACACAACACCTT
>SKHU01000214.1 GCA_007116755.1 Alphaproteobacteria bacterium | reverse complement strand
TACATGGCATGGACAGATTTCCATGACCCTGTCCATTGTGTTTTGTTGCACGTATTTGTATAGTTCTTCACAAATATGTGCAGCAAAATGAGGAGAAATACGGATGGAGGAGAAAAAACACGGTTTTCATACGCAGGCGGTTCATGCGGGGTATCAGCCTGACAGTGAAACGGGTGCTTTGTTTCCCGATATCTCCCAGAACGTGTCCTTTTACTTTAAAAATGCCGAAGATGCGGCGGAAAAATTCAGTTTGAAACGTCCCGGATTTTCCTATGCCCGCCTGACCAACCCGACCGTCGCGGCGCTGGAGGCGAAAATCGCCGCGCTGGAAGGCGGCGCGGGCGCGACCTGTACCGCGTCAGGGCTGGCGGCGCACCAGCTGGTGTTGTTTGCGCTGATGCAAAGCGGCGATGAATTTATCGCCTCCTCCCGCCTTTACGGCGGCACAACAAACCAGTTTCGCAACAGTTTCTCGCGCGGTTTCGGCTGGCAGTGCCAATTTGCCGATCTGGACGATATCGACAGTTTCCGCCGCGCCGTCACGGAAAAAACCCGTGCGGTTTTTGTTGAAAGCCTCTCCAACCCCGCCGGCGCTGTCGCCGATCTGGAGGCGCTGGCCAAAATCGCCGATGATGCGGGTATTCCGCTGATCGTCGATAACACGATTGCCACACCCTATCTGTGCCGCCCGTTTGAATGGGGCGCGTCGGTTGTCACCTATTCGACGACAAAATATCTCAACGGCCATGCCAATGCGATGGGCGGCGCGGTCGTGGATAGCGGAAAATTCGACTGGTCGCAGAATGACAAATTTCCGGCGCTGTCACAGCCGGAGGACAGCTATCACGGCCTGTCTTTCCACAAGGAATTCAAGGAAATGGCGCTGACATACTTTAATCATGCCGTGGGCTTGCGCGATCTGGGCGCATGCCAGCAGCCGATGAATGCGTTTTTAACCTTTGCGGGAATGGAAACGCTGGGGTTGCGCATGGCGCAGCACTGCAAAAACGCGGCTGTTGTTGCCGAATTTCTGGACGCGCATCCCGCTGTTGACTGGGTCAGCTATTCCGGCCTTGCACAAAGCCCGTATAAAAAACTTGCCGACAAATATTTCGATGGGCGCGCGGGCGGCGTATTTACCTTCGGGGTCAAAGGCGGGCATGATGCCGCGGTGCGGCTGGTGGACAGCGTCAAAATTTTCCGCCATGTCGCCAATATCGGCGATACGCGCTCGCTGATTATCCACCCCTCTTCCACCACACATTCGCAATTGACCGACGCGCAAAAACACGCCGCAGGCGTGCTGCCCGAAGCGCTGCGCGTTTCAATCGGGATCGAGGATGCGGAGGATATCATCGCCGATCTTGAACAGGCGCTGGATATTGCCGCGTCGAAAGCTGCGTAAAACTTACTTATTTCAGCATATTGGCGCAACCCAAGACGGGTTTTTCCGAAAAATTTATACGCCCGATTCACAGTTTTTTAAGGTATTATGTTTATTATTTTCTTTATAAAGGAATACTTGAATTATACTGATATACGGATTTTACGAAGGAGAGTGGGCAATGGCGGAAATTTTTTTCGGGGACATCAAGACGCAGGCGCAGGAAAAACTCAGTGAAGAAAAGGAAAAGGCGGCACGCAAGGCCGCCGAGGCTGCGGAACAAAAAAGAAAGGCCGAGGAAGCCACCCAACGAAAAGAAGAAGAATTCGGCACAGCCTATGACCGCCATATCGCAGAATTTGACAAATTTCATCCCGAGCTGGGGGCTGCCCTGCAGGAACTCCGTGATCAGGGGTACAATGTCACCATTTCTCCCGTCGGCCGTCACGCAACACCGGGAACACGCGATCTTGATGAATACAGGCAGCGTTACACGCCGAAAGAACTGCATGAAACTGTAAGAAAAAATACAGACAAGTATCTTCACAAAGGTTCGATAAGGCGCGACATCGGTTTTAACGCCAAATCCCGGCCAGAGAATCAAATAAAAACAACACCGCCGACACTTTATATCGGCATCACCGCGCCGCAAGCAGATGAAAAATCCGGTATTGATGCGCAAGCCGTCATCGGCGTTTACACGCCATCGCTCGACGCGGCCGATCTGGAAAATTGCAGCTTTGCCGTCAGCACAACTATTTCACATCAAAGTTTCAGCAGCTATGCGGACAAACAGTTTAAAAAACCTGACGCTTCGGATGATACCCTGCAAAGCGCAACAATTGAAGGCCCTCTCCCCGCATTTCTGGCCAAAAAAGGAATCCATCGGACGTATCGAGAGGATATGGACTCATACGCAAAAGAATCCAAAAAGATTGACGCTGGAATAAACCAATATCTGGCCTCTGTCACGGGAGAAACAGGGTTGCGCAATAGTTTGCAATCCCTCAAAGACTGGGCGATCAATGCCGAAATGCGCAAGCACGCCACCTCGAAAACCATCGGTTTTCTTATTGAAAACGGCGCGGATATCAATGCTCCGCCGGTCACCCCAAGCGAAAACACGCCCCAAACCGGTGTGGCCGCAACCTTAAAGACTGAAACACCGGATATAAAACCCTCGCGCTTTGCCGATCGTGTAAGAAGATCGCTATTCAAACGGAATCCGCATTAGGATCAGGCGATCACCCCCTAAATTTGCACATGCGTGCCAGGGTCAAAACGTTAGCCGCGGAAAGCCTGCTTGACACAAGCGATGTGATGGTTAAATCTTATAAAGCGTGCAAAAATATGGCAGCGCCCTTATGGGTTATGGGCGGCTGGGTTATGGGCGGCCGCAGGAATGGACG
>SKHU01000163.1 GCA_007116755.1 Alphaproteobacteria bacterium | reverse complement strand
TAACAGTTTATTCCTTCAAAAACAGAAAAGAGAGAATCAGTCGTTGGACATTTCACGGATTTTTTCAAGTCGTGCGGCTTCCGGACTTTGCCAGATCATATGATCCATCACCCAAAGCGGACGGGCACTGTATTGATGAATCAGATGTTCGACATGGCGGTGGCAAGCCTCTTCATTCACGTCTTCCTTGAATTCCGCGGCATGCAGCCCGCCCATAATGAACACCGCATCAATATCCAGCGCATTGGCGCCCGCGACATCGTGATAAAGCGAATCACCGATCACCACCATGCGCGATGGAATCACACCGTCAAACAGGCTGATACAATGCCGGAAAGCCGGCGCATAGGGTTTGCCGATCATATGCGAGACACCGCCGAATTCCTGATATTTCTTGGCCAGCGCGCCGGGGCCCATCGCCCGTTCGCGTCCGAATACCGTGACCTCGTCGGGATTGGCGCAAATAAGCGGAATGCGGGATGTTGCCGCACGGCGCAACAGCGGTTCATAATCGGCCAGCGTCTTTTTCGGCGCATCCGTGCCGGTAATCAGAATAAACTCCGCATCCTGCACCTCATCGACAAGCTCGATATCCTCCAGCCCGTCCAGCAGAGAGCGGTCATTGCCGCGCGCAATCAGAAAACAGCGGTTTTTGCCCTGCAGATCGCGGAAAGATTTGCCCTCATGGCGGTTCTTTAACACTTCCCACGCGACCTCGCCTGCGGAAACAACGGCACGATACATGGTTTTTTTGATGCCCAGCTCGGCCAGACGCGCGGCATTATATTCTGCACGCTTCCCCGAATTCGACAAAACCACGACCTGTTTACCGTGAGTTTTCAACTGGCGCAGCGCATGCAGCACGCCGTCATAGGGTTTGATGCCGTCATGCAACACACCCCATTGATCCAGAATAAAACCGTCATAGCTGTCTACCAGATCATACAGCCCGTCACAAAAACGTGTATTTCCCGTCATTGATTGTCAACTCTGTCCTGTTTTTTTAGTTGTTGTTTATAGTTTTTATGCGGCCAGAAGCCCTTTTTCCTGCAGCAAGCCCTGCAATTCACCGCTTTGGAACATTTCACGGACGATATCGCAACCGCCGATAAACTCGCCCTTGATGTAAAGCTGCGGAATGGTCGGCCAATCGGTAAATTCCTTGATGCCCTCGCGCAATTCCGGCTCTTCCAGAACATTGATATCCTTGAACTGAACACCAAGATGCTCCAGAATCTGCACCACAGCAGCGGAAAAACCGCATTGCGGGAATGCGGCCGTGCCCTTCATATACAATACGGCATCATTATTGCCGATTTCACTGCGAATCCTGTCAAAAACAACATTGTTCATTTTCTTTTTCCTTCCGTTTCCTATTCCGGCGCCGAGGTATGCAGCGCCAGCGCATGTAATTCATTGCCCATTTTGCCTTTCAGCGCCCTGTACACCATCTGGTGCTGCTGGACGCGCGACAGACCTGCAAAAGACGGGGACACGACATAAGCTGCATAATGGTCACCGTCACCGCGCAAATCCTCGATCCGCACATCGGCATCGGGAATTGCTTCCCGTATCATCGTCTCAAGACTGACCGCATCCATCGCCATATCGTATTTACCGCATAATTTTAGTTTTATTATAAGCTTTAAAAAGCCGCGCTTAAAAAGCGCCCCCCCTGCTGTCTGGTTGCCGTTATTGTAACGTTGATTTGTTTTTGCGTCCATATTTTTAATTTTTAGCCTTTTTCTCTCTTGAGCCGATAGGCTATACTTCTTTTAAGTTGTACGCCGCTTCCGTTTTTAAAAAAGGAGCCCCCATATCATGGCAAAAATCGAGATTTACAGCAAAAAAATCTGCCCGTATTGCGTCAAGGCCAAAAATCTTCTTGATCTTAAAGGGGCGGATTATACCGAATATATGATCGACAGCGACCCCGGGCTTGCCGCGGAGATGCAAAAACGCAACCCGGGTGCCCGTACCGTGCCGCAAATTTTTATTGACGGCAAGGCTATCGGCGGCTGCGATGATTTATACAAGCTGGAGGAGAAAGGCGAACTGGACGCTCTGCTCTCCGGCGGCAGTAAACAGAAGACACCGGATCGCAAAGGACCGGCCGCCTCCTGATTTCAACCGCAACGATATATCAAAGGCTGTTTTTAAGGTGAGCAATTTTGAAAAAATGCTCCAGCGCGAGCTGAACGAGATCATCAAAAAACACGGCATGTTTATGGACGGCCGCCCCGGCGGTGCGCGCGCCGTGATCCGCGACCGCGACCTGACCGGCCTGTCTTTCGTCGAAGCGCGTCTGAGCCAGTCGGATTTTACCGGCTGCATTCTGCGCAATTGCGATTTTACCGATGCGGTCTTCATCAGCGCAACATTGTTCGGCTGCGACATGACAGGGGCAAAGCTGCACCATACGAATCTGTCGCGCGCCGATCTCAGAGGAGCGGATATTGCGCAGGCAGATTTGCGCGGCGCAATTCTGGACGGTGCCGATCTGCGTGAAGGTGCCTCGATCATCCGCCATCAACAACGGGAATCCGGCGACGGCAGCAGTATATACCGCGATTCGGGCAGCAGCGGCCATGTTATTCTGGCCGGAAGCGATCTGTCCGGTGCCAGCCTGCAAAATGCACATGCCACACAGGCGGATTTCGGCGATGCCAATCTGTCCGGTGCGGATTTATCCGGAGCAAAGCTGCAAAACGCCAATCTTGACGGCACCGACCTTACCGGTTCAAAAATGGAAAAAACCGATCTGCGCGCCGCCAGTCTGAAAGGTGCGATTTTGATCGATGCGGAAATTGAAAACGCGGATATCAAAGATGCCGATCTGACCGGTGCGCTGACCGATGCTTTGGCCGGACATGATTTCGGCGAGGTAGAACTGACTCTGGACGAGATGCTGCTGCGCCATACCGAATGGGTGGCCTCGGCCGGCCGCAACGGCAAACGGCTTGACCTGACCGATTACGACATGCGCAAAATCGGCAGCGTATCCGGTCTGCGCCTGACGGCCATCAAAGCCGTCAATACCGTCTTTGCCGGCGTCGTTTTTGCCGGAGCGGAGGTGCAAAGCGCCGTGCTGGACGGCTCGGATTTCCGCAAATGCGATATGCGGCGCATTGACCTGCGCGCCAGCAGCCTGAACGGTGCGGTTTTAAACCGCGCCGATCTCAGACAGGCGCGGCTTAATTTTCTTGCCTTTCAAAAAGACGGGGTTGAAAAACACACACCCTGCCGTCTTGAGGGCGCGTGGCTGCGCTATGCCGATCTGACCGGCGCTTCGCTGCGGGAAGCGGTACTGACGGGAGCCGACCTCTCTTTCGCCGATCTGACGGATTGCGATCTGCGCGGTGCCGATCTGCGCGGCGCGGATTTAACCGGCGTTGTCTGGAACAATACACAGACCTCGGATGCCGTTTTTGACCCCGGCATAGAAATCCCGCAATCACTTTAGGATTTAAGCATCTTTTTTCAAAATCAGGATTGCCCAGCCGCCGCTTTCATATGCGGTATGCAGGGTCAAACCGTGTTTTTCATGCACAGCCAGCACCGTATCTTTCTGCCGTTGCAGCAATCCGGCAAGCACGGCGTAACCTTCGGGCTTGAGCGCATCAGCCAGTTGCGGTGCCATATCAATCAAAAGACCGGATAAAAGATTGGCCAAAACCAGATCGTAAGGCGCGTTTTTCTGTGCCTCCGGTGCGCGGTATCCGTCTCCCGCACCGCAGGAAATACGATACTGAAAACCGTTGATCGCCGCATGATTTTCCACTGCGGCCACCGCTGCAGGATCGATATCCGTTGCCGTAATCTGCGCCTCAGGCCACAGACAGGCCGCCGCCAGCGCAAGAACGCCCGACCCGCAGCCCATATCAAGAATACGGGCAATGCCGCGTTCTTTCTCCGCCATATCCTGCATGGCCAAAAGACAGCCTTGCGTTGTTTCATGCTCGCCCGATCCGAAAGCTTCGGCCGCATGAATCTGGACCGGAAAACAGCCGCGCGGAATTTCTCCCGTATAATGGTGTCCGTAAATGAAAAAACGGCCGATTTGAAACGGCGGCAATTCGTCATAGACATGCACCAGCCAGTTTTTATCCGGCACGTCTTCAACGGTGAAATCTGCCTCCCTCATCTGCGTCAACCCGCAATTGTGCAAACGTTTCAGAATTTCCGCCGTTTCGGGCGGCGTGCCGCCGTAAAATAGCATTTCAATGCGCTGCCGCCCGCCGACATCGTGCAGAAACACGCTGTGCGCTATATCCTCGAACAGATCAAGATAAAACGCCGCAGTCTCCTCCGAAATGCCGGAGGGCAGGAAAAAAGACAACTGCCGGAATTTGCTGTTTTCACCCATGATTCTTTCCTATAGGATAATGAAGATCAATTGTGACATTCTCCTTGGTATTGATAAAGGAAAGAGGCCGAAAATGGAAAAAAATATTGTTATCGCTGGTTTTAAACGCACACCGTTTCATTTTGCGCATAAAGGTGCGCTGACGCGCGTCCGCCCCGACGATCTCGCCGCCTCTGCCGTCAAGGCACTGGTTGAGGAAACGGGGGTCAACCCCGACGATATTGAAGATTTGATTCTCGGCTGCGCCTTTCCCGAAGGCGAACAGGGCTACAACGTTGCGCGTCTGGTCGTCAATCTGGCCGATCTGCCGCTTTCCGTCGCCGGCGTTACCGTTAACCGTTTTTGCGGTTCCTCCATGCAGGCGATCCACAGCGCCGCCGGTGCTATTCTTGCTGGTGCAGGGGACGCATTTATCTGCGCGGGAACGGAATCCATGACGCGCATTCCAATGGGCGGCTTCAACCCGATGCCCAATCCGGCACTGGCCGCAAAATACCCGCAAGCCTATATCTCCATGGGAGAATCTGCGGAAAACCTCGTCAAGGAATTCAAAATCGACCGCAAAGCGCAGGAAGAGTACACCGTCAATTCCCACCGCAAAGCTGCAGCCGCACAGGCGGCCGGAAAGCTGGATGCGGAAATCACGCCTCTTGTCACCAAAAACGGCGAAACCGTGGATCGTGACGGCTGCATCCGTGGCAACACGACACCGGAAGCCATTGCCGACATGAAACCCGCCTTCCTGAAAGACGGCAGCGTCACCGCCGCAACATCCTCGCCGCTGACCGACGGCGCATCGGCGGTGCTGGTGACGACGGAAGAATATGCCAAGGCCAATAACCTTGAAATCATGGCGAAAATTCGTTCGATGGCCGTGGCCGGCTGCCGCGCGGAAGTTATGGGTTACGGCCCTGTTCCTGCGACGCATAAGGCGCTGGAACGTGCAGGGCTGACAATTAATGACATTGATATTTTCGAATTGAACGAAGCCTTTGCCGTACAGGCGATGACCGTTGTGCAGGAATTGAAGATCGACGAGGCAAAAGTCAATCTTGACGGCGGCGCGGTCGCCATCGGCCACCCGCTGGGCGCGTCAGGTGCACGCATCACAGGAAAAGCCGCACAGCTTCTCAAGCGTGAAGGCAAATCGCTAGCACTCTCCAGCATGTGCATCGGCGGCGGTCAGGGCATCACCACCATCCTTGAAGCGGCCTAAAATCAGCGTATCCCCGTCTCCGCCATCTCGACATCGGCAGGGTGATCCTGCTTGAACATACGGCGTTTCACAACTTCCGTCACCGGCACGATCTGAAAACCGCGCGCTTCCGCCTGCGGAATCCACCGCCGCAAGGCTTCAATCGTCACAGTTTTCGGATGACCGATCGCAATCGCATCGCCGTATTTGAGCGCATGGCGTTCCAGCCTTGCCAGGCTGAGCGCAACGAATTCCGGCGTTTCCTCGTGATCCAGAAACACGTCACGTCCCGAAACCGGCACATCGAATTTCAGCGCCTTTTCCTCGCCGAGCGAGTCCGGCGTGGTGCGTGAATCCAGATACATCAAGCCGCGGCTTTGCAATTCCCGCATGACAATCTCCATTGCCGCCGCATCGCGGGACAGGCGGCTGCCCATATGATTGTTGATACCGACATAGCCGTCAAACTGCGCCAGATTATGCCGCAAAGCCGCCAGCAATTCCTCCGGATTTTGTTCGACCGTCAGCGCATCCGACCCGGGATCGATATACGGATTTTCCGGCTGCATCGGCACATGCACCATCAATTCATGGCCGCGCTTACGCGCCGCTGCCGTCTGTTCGGGTAAATCCTGCGCATAAGGCAGATAGGAAAGCGTCAGCGGCGCAGACAGTCGTGCAACCTCTTCCGACAAACGACGGCTGAGCCCCATATCGTCAATAACAATGGCAATAACAGGAGGTGTTTCCGTCTCGAACAGCACAGCTTTTGCAGCAATGTCATAGCGCCCATCCCGTTTTTTGACCGGCACGGCGTTTTTCAGCCATGGCGGCAAATCCACCTCCGGCGGCAAAACGGGAGCGGGACGCGGTGCAGGTTCGATCGGCAATGCGGCAGCAGCTTCTGCCGCCCTCTCCGCCTCCGACGCTGTTGCCGCGTTCAGCACGGCTTCCGCAAAAAACGGTGCCGCCTCCGGCAAAACCGCGGGAGATGTCCAGATAATGTCATCGGCGGAAATCACCGCCGCCGCATAATTGTGATGCATTTGGAAAACTGTAAAAAAGCAGAGCAACAGCCCCGTCAACAGGCATGTCTGTTTTGATATCATAATTTTAATGTCCCAGAATACCCGCGAGACGCTGCGGATAAAAGATTTGCTTCGGTGTTTTTTTTATATCGTGAACGCGGCAGAGAGCCGCTTTTCCATTCTACATGAAAACAGGGGGCGTTTCACAGAAAAAAATTCTACGCATGAACCGCACGCACCATGTCATGGAAATGAACAACGCCGTTTTCATGGCGCGGTGACAATTCACCCGTATCGTAAACACCCGCAGACAGGTTTTTTTGTACAATTTCACAAATTTCAATATCCTGCTGTGTCACGGTAAAACTGAGATCAATTACCTTGCGGTTTTCCTCCTCTTTCTCCGGCGACACATCACGGAACAGATAGCAATAGCGCAGTTCGGTTTCTTCCGGCCCGACGGGATTGACAATCTCCAGATTCATCCCGTCTTTATAGATATTCAGCGCAACATGCGGCCACAGCCAGACCCATAATCCGGTATTGGCCGCATCTTCGGCACGATCGGCACGCAGACCGGTCTCATGCCGCGCGATCCGGTTTTCCGTGACGACCTTGTAACTTTCAAAATCAATATCGCGGTTCAATTCGGGATGCAGGACGGGGATGTGATAGCCTTCCATATAATTCTCGATATAGGTCTTCCAGTTACATTTCAGGCGGTGCGATGCCATGCTGTGAAATTTGAACGCCGACAAATCCTCCTGCTCCAGCGCCTGCGGCAATGCGCCGAGAGTTTTTTCAAAAACCGGCGGGTTTTCGGCCATCGAGATAAAGACCAGCCCGGCAAAGCTGCGGACATGCACCGGAAACAAGGATGTGCGTTCGCACAGCGCCGCCTCGTCGCCGCCGAAACCGGGCGCCTTGCAGAGTTTTCCGTCACTGTCATAGACCCAGCCGTGATACATGCAACGCAACACGCCGGTTTTGCCTTGCCCTTCTTTCAGCACCATTGAAGCGCGGTGACGGCAGAGATTGTGAAACCCCTTCAACTCCCCGTCTTTGCCGCGCAGCACCATCACCGGCCGTCCGGCAAGCGTATAGGCGACATATTCCCCCGGTGTGCTTAGCAGCGCCTCGTGACAAAACAGCATCCAGTCGTGATGGAACAGGTTTTCGCATTCACGGCGGTATATGCCGGTATCGTGATACCATTCAGCGGGAATCGTACGTGCATTTTCTTTTGCAAAAATCCGGTCTTTTTGTTCTGATCCCATCGGCATCGGAAAATCTCCCTGATTTAAAAAACCTGTCTTGCACAAATTCTATAACAGGCTTTATGATGCAGCAATCATTCCTTTCAGATGCAGGGTTCTGATGATCGCCAAAAGAACATATATACGGTACAGCATTGCGCTGTTTGTATTTTTCAACATTCTGCCCGTTTCCCTGCAACATGCGGCCGCCTCCACATCCACCGTCGGTGGCGCTGTTGTACACAAACACCGCCATACTGCCGAATACAGAATCGGCAAAAACAATGAAGGCCGCCTGCGCACACGTCTGCATTATGATTACGGTTTTACGGATTTTTATGCGGGGCGGATCACTGTTTCCATGGATCGCCGCAAAGGCGGAAATCTTGAAGCCGAGGCTGTCGGATTTGACAATCGCTTTCATCTTTTGAAAAACGCCGATCACGGATTTGACCTGTCCGCCCGCATCGCCCTTAATTTGAGAGATGGCAATAAAAAGCCTGACCGGCTGTCCTTTCGCCTTGATGAGCGATTCCGCCCCGGAACATGGGAAATCCGCCTGAACCAGATTTTCACCCGCGAGATCGGACAGGAACAAAGGCACGGCATCGCTTTTGAATTCCGCAGCCAGATTACACACGGAATCGGCACAGGCGGTATGCGCATAGGTTTGGAAAGCTTCAACAATTTCGGCAAGCTGAACCGCAGCAGCAACTGGTCGGATCAGGAACATACCGCCGGTGTTTTGATAAAAAACGGATTCGGCGACGGGTATTTCTTTGATCTCGGCACCCGCACATCGCTGTCCCGCGCCGCACCGGATCACAGTCTCCGTTTTTCCATCGGCCGCAACTGGTGAGCAGGTTGTAAATATTTTGCCGCTCTCGTCTTGTCAGGCAGGGAAAACTCGGCTATAGATTTGTTGAAAATGATGCAACAGGCCTTGCCGTTTTTGAAAGGGGTGCGCGCTGATGTCCGAAGCCAAAGATCTGCCGATTTCGTGGGAAGAATTTCACCGTCATTCCAAAGTACTGGCCTGGCGGCTGCTGGAGCTGCAAACCGAATGGAAAGGGATCATCGCCATCACACGCGGCGGCCTTGTTCCGGCTGCGATTGTCGCACGTGAGCTTGAAGTCCGGCTGATTGATACGCTGTGCGTGGCCAGCTACGACCACAAGGATCAGGGCGAAGCCAATATCCTCAAACAGGCGGAAATCGCCGGAGACGGCGAAGGCTGGCTGATCATCGACGATCTTGCCGATACCGGAAAAACCGCAATCATCGCGCGCGAATTGATGCCGAAGGCACATATCGCCGTTGTTTACGCCAAGCCGCAAGGCCTGCCGACCGTGGACAGCTTTATAATGGAAGTCAGTCAGGATACGTGGATTCATTTTCCGTGGGATGTTGAATTAAAATTCGCACAACCCCTCGCCAACAAAAAAAAAGCCGTCTAGAATGATTGCAGATAAAGAATAAAAAAACACTTCAAAAGAACAATAAAAAAATAAGAGCAAAAACATGACGATGGAAACCAACAAGATTTTTGCCGCGGTTCTGGTGGCCGGGATTATTGCTATGCTCGGCGGTTTTATGGCGGATCTGGTGATGCCGCCGCGCAGTCTGGACGAGCCGGCCTATCATATTGATGTTCCTGATGACGGAACAGGCCCCGCTGTTGCTGCCGCCGATACAGGGCCGGAGCCGATCGAGCATCTGATGGCAGAAGCCGATATTGACCGCGGCCGCCGTGTTTCCCGCTCCTGTCTGGCCTGTCACAGCTTCGATCAGAGCCGCGAGATACGTCCGCAGGGACCGCCGCTCTGGGGTGTTGTCGGCAAACCACTGGCCTCGATTGACGGATTCACCTATTCTTCCGCGCTGCAAGAAGAAGGCGGCACATGGACAGTGGAAAAACTCAATGAATATCTGTGGAATCCGCGCCGCGCCATACCCGGCAACAGGATGAATTACCGCGGTATCCGCAGTCCCGAAGACCGCGCCGCCCTCATCGCCTATATGAAAACGATGCAGTAAATAAATTCTCCCGCCGTATAGAGCCGCATTGCCGCTTTCGCTATAATGAATGCAGGCCTGCAGATTCGCGCGCCGGATAAGCGAAGCAAAAACGGGAGGAAAACCATATGAGACAATATCTTGAACTGATGCGCCATGTACTGGAAAACGGCACCCGCACACCGAACCGCACCGGCATCGATACGATCAGCACATTCGGTTATCAGGCACGTTATGACCTCTCGGAAGGTTTTCCGCTTGTCACGACCAAAAAAATGCATCTGCGCTCGATCATTCACGAGCTTTTGTGGTTTCTGAAGGGCGACACCAATATCTCCTATCTGAAAGAGAACGGTGTGCGCATCTGGGATGAATGGGCGGATGAAAACGGCGATCTCGGCCCGGTTTACGGCGCGCAATGGCGCTCTTGGCAGACACCGGACGGCGACACTGTTGACCAGATCACACAATTGATCGAACAGATCAAAACAAACCCCGACAGCCGCCGCCTGATTGTTTCCGCATGGAATCCGGGCGTGATTGACAAAATGGCGCTGCCGCCCTGCCACTGCCTGTTCCAGTTTCATGTGACCGGCGGCAAACTGTCCTGCCAGCTTTACCAGCGCAGCGCCGACGTATTCCTCGGCGTGCCGTTCAACATCGCCTCCTATGCGCTGTT
>SKHU01000151.1 GCA_007116755.1 Alphaproteobacteria bacterium | reverse complement strand
GCTGGATATGCGCACGGAAAAACGTACCGAGCCGGTCGGCGCTTTCGCCAATCATTTGCGTGAGTTTGACCATATCCGCGAATTTTTCAATGCGGCGGTGCTGGCGGCTTTGATCGATTTTCCCTTTGCACTGTTTTTTATCTGGGTGATTTACCTGCTGGGCGGCGCGGTGGCGCTGGTGCCGCTGGGGCTGTTTCTGGCTGTTTTCCTGATCTGCACGCTGCTGCAGATTCCGGTCAAATCTCTGGTGCGCCGCGCGGCAAAAAGCGGCGAGGAAAAACAGGGTATTCTGATCGAAAGCCTCAGCGGGCTGGAAGCTATTAAGGGCTGCGGCGCAACGCGGCATTTCCGCGGCAAATACGGGCGCTATGCGGCGGAAAACGCGCATTGGGCGCAGAAATCGCGCTTCTGGTCGGGGCTGTCCGTGCATATCGCCACGCTGGCGCAGCAGCTCAGCGCCGTGGGGATTGTGCTGGTCGGCATGTATCTTGTGCGGGACGGTCTGCTCAGTACCGGCGGGCTGATCGCCTGCGTCATTCTTGGCGGCCGCGCGATTGCGCCGGTCGGACAGGCGGCGGGGCTGATCGGCAAATACCATTATGCGCGCAGCGCCTTGAAAATGCTCAACCGCGTCATGAATATTCCGGCGGAAAGGCCGAAAGAAAGACGTTTTCTACATCGTCCCGTGCTGCACGGGCTGTATGCGGTGGACAATCTTGGCTTTACCTATCCCGAAGCACCGGTTCCGGCGCTGCGGAATATCCGCTTTTCCATCCGGCCGGGGGAGCGTATCGGGATCGTCGGCCGCATCGGCTCGGGCAAATCGACGCTGGTCAAGCTGCTGATGAAATTCTACGAGCCGGAAACCGGCGTTATCCGGCTGGACGGCACCGATCTTGCGCAGATTGATCCCGTTGATCTGCGCCGCGATATTTCCTATATCGGGCAGGATACGACACTGTTTCGCGGCACGGTGCGCGAGAATATCGCCATGGGGCATCCGGGGGCGCGTGACGAGGATATTCTGAAAGCCGCACAGATTTCCGGCGCACATGCGTTTTTGCGCCACCATCCGCACGGCTATGATGCGGCGGTCGGCGAGGGCGGGCAGGGCTTTTCCGGCGGGCAGAAACAGGCGATTGCCATCGCCCGCGCATTGGCGGGCAGCCCGCATATGCTGATCTGCGACGAGCCGACAAACGAGATGGACAATGTCTCGGAAAACAATCTGGTCAAATCCCTGCGCGGCTGGCTGGACGAGGCAGGGCGCGGGCTGATTGTCGTCACGCACCGTTTCTCTCTGCTGGATCTGGTGGACAGGCTGATTTTGCTCGATCAGGGCAAAATGCTGATGGACGGACCGAAAGACGAGGTCATCAAGGCGCTCAATTCCGGCAATCTTCCGGTACAATCCGGCACGCCGCCGCAGCAGGACGGGGAGGGCTAGGCCGATGGCAAAACCCGAACTGGGATATTTTTCCGAAATGGAGGAAGCCGCACGGCTGAAACCGCATTGGACATCGACCGTCCTGATGCTGACGATTGTCGCTTTTGTTCTCTGGATGATCGGCTGGGCGGCAGTGGCGGAGGTGGACGAGCGCGTGCGCGGTCTTGGCCGTGTCATGCCGTCGAGCGATGTGCAGACGGTGCAGAGTCTGGAAGGCGGCATTCTCTCGGCATTGCTGGTGCAGGAGGGCGAGCGCGTCGAGCGCGGGCAGGTGCTGATGCGTATTGATGATATTCTGTTTGCCTCGGAAGGGCGCGGGATCGAAGCGCAATTGATGTCGCTGCAAATCCGCAAGGCGCGGCTGGAGGCGGAAGCGGAAGGCCGCGATTTTGTGCTGGATGAAGAATTGCGGGAACGCATGACGCTCATCGCCGAAAATGAAGAAAAGCTTTATGCGTCACGGAAAGAAGAGCTGGAAACGGCGCTGCAGATCATCGCGCATGAAGAGGCGGAAAGCCGCGCCAATCTGGAAGAAATACGCGCCAGCATCAATAAACTGTCGCAAAGCCGCGATTCTCTCAGGCAGGAGTTGACGATTGCCGAAGGGCTGGTGGCGCGGCGGGCGATGCCGGAAATCGAAAAACTGCGTCTGGAACGCCAATATAACGAAACCCGCGGCAATCTGGCCACGGCGGTGCAGGCACGGGAAGGGCTGACGGCGCGGCTGAATGCGGTATTGCAGCGGCGGGAGGAGCGGCTGTCGGCCTTCCGCTCGCAGGTGCTGGGCGAGCTGGGCGAAACCGAAACCCGCATTGCGGCGATTTCCGAAACGCTGCGTTCCGCCGAAGACCGTATCAGCCGCACGGAGTTGCGCGCGCCGGTGGACGGCATCGTCAAGCGCATTGCCTTGAAAACCGTCGGCGGCGTTGTCGAACCCGCACAGCGTTTGATCGAGATCGTACCGGTGGAAGACGAGTTGATGATCCGCAGCCGTGTCCGTCCGGAAGATATTGCGTTTTTAACGCCGGGGCAGCGCGTGCGCGTCGGCATCACCGCCTATGACGCGCAGATTTACGGCTCGCTCTGGGGTGTGCTGGAGCGCATCGGCGCGGATGCCGTTCGTGAAAGCGACGGTACGATGTATTTTGAAATCGATGTGCGCACGGAAAGCAATAATCTCGGCACGGAGCAAAACCCGCTTTATATCAGCCCCGGCATGGTGGCGGAAACGGAAGTGATTACGGGCAAGCGCACGATCCTCTCCTATCTGCTCAAACCCGTGCGCCGCATGGCCGACCGCGCCTTCACCGAACCTTAAGCGCGGAAGCTTCACATTAAGACGCAAGCGCAGAGCCATAAAGCCGGCTTGTCAGTTTACTCTGCCCCCTTTACTCCATTTTAAGACTAAATTCTACATATCGCACTTCAATCAACGCCTGTTTTCCTGCTGCCTCTGGATGCTCAGGCCATTCTTCAATTTTAGTCCGTACGTACTGGTAATCTCGGATACCTAAGCTATCCCAGTCAAAAAAGTCGATGAACGACAGCCGCACCTGCGGCGATGCTTCCTTTAACGGGAAGTCCCAGTAGCCGGTATCTATTCCACGATTAACTTCTATGGGGGTTGTGTTCCCCGATTTCGAGATTTTCAATTACGCTGACCTTTTGCTCCCGTTTTTTGCTATTGCCCGCAAGTTTTGCGAAAAAATACCGAAAGAAAATTGCATATATATTGACATAATATAAAAATTATTCTATACTCTACATCTGTGCGATGACGTGAACGCCGCACCGATTATTTGAGAATGAACAGCCCGCCCTCCGTAATGCGGAAGAGCGCATAAAAAAACTGAAGGAGTTAAAGACCATGGCACATCCTGAAAACAAAACTGCCCGCACGGACAAAAGCAGTCTCTATGAAACCGGGTTTCTTGTTGTTGCATTCAGTACTGTAATAGGCGTTATGGGTTTAGGGGTGGTAAACGTGGTCGGTCAAAACGACATCGATGGCGCACGCAAGGCACTTGAGGAAAACGGTGTGCAGAATATCGAAATCACCGGTAAAGCAGGTTTTTGGGACTGCCGCAGCGCAACCCCTCTGCGCAGCTCCTTCACGGGCGAGATCAACGGCACCTCCGTCAAGGGTGCCGTATGCAAAAACTGGTTAGAGCCTGCCAATATTCGCTTCAAAACAGCCTCGCCGGACAAGCCTTAAACAAAATAGCCCTGCAAAATCGGGGGGCACAATACTGAATTCCTCCATTTAATCTTGGGACATCTATCCAGAGTTATCCGTCGCACCGTTTGCAGGAAACGCTTTAAGGCTGGAAGCGTTTTTGAAACCGGCTGATTTGCGGGGCGGGAGAGGGGTTGACCTGCTCCTGCATCGTCACGTATTCCAGATAGCCGAGCGGCGCGGAGCCGTTCGGAATGACAGCCTCGCCTTTGTAACCTTTCGGGCTGGTGACGATGATGCAATTGCCCAGCCGCTCATAGGAATATTTGCGATTGTTGAAATGCGAGGCCGACGCAAGGCTGTGGCAGAGATCGTTAAATTGCGCCTGCACATTCATTTTTCGCCAGTATTTTGAAATTTCCCTATCGATCCGGTCGCCTGCCGCATTGTTGAAATCGGGCTGCAGATGTTTTCCGGCGCGCGTTTCCGAAATTTCCCAGCCTTGCGGTACGGGATTGGTGTCATCTTTCAGCGTATAGGTGATCTCGGGATAGGTATTCTGCCTTTTGATCTGGGCGGAAATCCCCTGTGTGCCAACGTAATCAATCAGCTCCTGTTCTGCCGTCTCTGCCTGTTTTTCGATGTAATCAATAATCCGCAGCGTTTCGCCTCCGGCGACGGCATAGACATATTCTTCTTTGGCGGGGTTGTACATGAAGCTGATCTCCGACATTAATATATGATGTTAAATTTATATCGAAAATAAAACCCCGTGTCAATCGGATTGCAGGATGTTGTTCTATTGTCATGTTGTAGAGAGGGGCGGAGGCAAAAATATAAAGCGGCGCGGGGGTGTGCCGCGCCGCTTTTGGACGTTACAGGGTGTTGAACTCTATATTTATTTACGCTTGCCGAAACGCGCGCCGTAGGCGGTTTTGGCGTAAGCGATATTATCCTTGGCCACGGCATAGCCGTAATTCGCACCTTCGCCCGAGAGCATCGACATGGCGGCGGTGGTGTAGGCAACGGTTTCTTCTGCGAGCTTTCCGGCTTTTTTCGCCGCGCCGGCAAAAGCCGTGCTCATATAATCAAATGCATTCGTACCGGCCTGATAGCCGTAAGCATATCCGTCACCTGTCAGCATACCGAGCGCGCCGGAGACGCTTGCAAAAACTTCGCGCAATGTGTTTTTCATCTTCTCAAAATCCCTCTTGCTACCTCAAGTGTTGGTACACATGTTAACCTTTTGTTCATACATCATAGCATAATAAAATCTTATGTCAAATAATAAGATTGGGGAAAAATTAAGCTACTGATATATAATGTTTATTTATGGGCTGTAACGCTGATCTCAAGCCGTACATCATTGTGAATGATCGACGAATCAGCCCAGTCGCCGCGCCCCAGCCTGTATTGCAGCCGTTGCATCACGGTTTCCGATGTCATACGGGCAACATTTTTACCGTTATCTTTAGCAATGGTCAGGCGGAAGGGCAAGTCCAGCGGCGCGGTCACCTCGCGGATTGTCAATTCGCCGCGGCAGAGATATGTGCCGTCTTCCGCCGTGCTGTCGGTGCGTTCAAAATCCGCACATTGGTAGGTAACGGCCGGATAGCGGTCGGCAGCAAACCATTCCGGCCCTTTCAGCGTATCGTCGCGCGTGTCGTAATCCGAATTGATGCTGTCGGCATAAACCGTGACGGTGACGCGGCTTTCGGAAAGTGCCTCGGGGTCGAAGAAAATCTCCGCCTCGAAATTCTCGATGCGTCCGCGGATGTCCGACCCCATCTGTTTGGCATTGAAGATGATGGAACTCTCCTCTTTCACCATATGCCATTGCGGCGCAGTGTTTTCGGACGCGCTTTCGGACACGTTTTCGGCGGTAGCCGTAACGGGAAAAAACAGGACAAGAGCCAGCGCGGTTGCAGCAGTAATGCGGAGCATGACGTTATTCTCCTTTAATCATGCGGACAAGCGTCCGGTCTTTTTTGACGAAATGGTGCATCAACGCCGCACCGCTATGGGCAAGGATCAGAAATATCAGCGTATAGGCGGTATATTCGTGTACGGTCTGCGCCAGCTTGCGGGTTTCATTGCCGGCTGCGACCAGGTCGGGCAGGGTGAACAGATCAAAAACCCGTACGGGAATCCCTGCGGCGGAGGACATCACCCATCCCGAAAGCGGCATCAAAAACAGGCACAGATACATCAGGCCGTGTACGGTATGTGCGGCGTATTTTTCCCACGGGCGGTCAAGGCCGAGCATCTTCGGCGTTTTATTGGCAAGCCGCCAGATCAGCCGCAATACGGCAAGAAACAAAACGGTAATGCCGACGGATTTGTGCAGCCCGTAGAGTTTGAAAATATCCGGCGAGGGTGTCTGCCGCGTCATGTAAAGCCCTGCGGCGATCAACCCGAAAACAAGCAGGGCGACCAGCCAGTGGAACAACCGGCTGATCGCGCCGTAACTGCTTTGCGTATTTTTCAGCGCCATGTTTTTTCGGGCTCAGTTCTTTTTATCTTCCGCCGTCAGCGTGTCTTTGACCTCGTAATAGCCTTCGACCTCGATGCGGAATTCAACTTCATCCCCGACGGCGGGCAGACCGTAGGTCATGCCGAATTCGGAGCGTTTCAGCGTGCCCGTTGCCGAAAAACCGGCCATATACCACGGGCGGCGCGGATGCATGTCGGCCTTGTTGAAGGTCACATCCAGCGTGACGGGTTTTGTCACACCCAGCAGCGTCAGATCGCCGGTGACTTTTCCGGTATTCTCGCCGGTTACTTCAATATCGGTCGAGCGGAAATGCATGTCGGGATGGTTTTCGACATCGAAGAAATCCTCGTTCTTCATATGTGCATCCCAGCGGTCGTCATGCATGACGATGCTGGCGGTTTTGATCGTCACGTCAATTTCCGATTCGGTCACGCGTGCGGGGTCAAAAGTGAAACCGCCGTGAAAATCCAGAAAACGTCCCGTCGATTTGGCAAAGCCGAGATGGTCGACGTAAAAGACAATCGAGGTATGCGCCTTGTCGAATTCAAAACGCGGCAGTTCCGCCGCGGCCGGTTTCACAAAACCGAAAACCAGTATGGCGGCAAAAAGAAATGTCAGGATACGCATGGTTTAAAACCCTCCGTTATTTTGGTGTAGAGTGATATGGCTGCATTCAATCTATCACGCAAATGTTAACAGAGAGTGTCTTTCAGGGTAAGGGGGTATTTTCCTCCCGAATCATTTTGCAAATACCGCCATAGCCGCCTATGCTGTTTGAAACTATTTTTTAAAAACGGAGAAAAAAATGATCCGCATTCTGACAGGCCTATTGGCCGTGCTTCTGATATTTTCCTCTGCGGCGAATGCCGAAGACGGGGAGGTTCTCGGACCGCTTTACGGTGTGGCGATGCACGGCGAACCGAAATACGGGGCGGATTTCACGCATTTTGATTACGTCAATCCCGATGCGCCCAAAGGCGGGGAGATACGCATGTCGGCCATCGGCACATTTGACAGCCTCAACCCCTATATTCTGCGCGGCAATCCCGCAATAGGCAGTGCAATGATCTATCAGTCGCTGCTGGACAGTTCCGATGACGAGCCGTTTTCGCAATACGGCCAGATTGCCGAAAGTTTTGAAATGGACGAAGACCGCAGCTGGGTCAGGTTTTACCTGCGGGAGGAGGCGCGCTGGCACGACGGCAAGCCGCTGACGGCGGAAGATATCAAATGGAGCTTCCGTACGCTGATGGAAAAGGGGCGGCCGTTTTTCCGTTCCTATTACGCCAATGTCGAGCGTGTGGAGATCGAAAACCCGCATCAAATCCGCTTTGTGTTCAATGTTGCAGGCAACCGCGAATTGCCGCTGATTATCGGCCAGATTCCTGTTATGCCGAAACATTACTGGGAGGCGGAAGACCGCGAATTCAACCGCACGACGCTGGAGCCGCCGCCTGGCAGCGGCCCTTATAAAATCGCCGATGTACAGCCGGGGCGGCGCATCGTTTATGAACGCGTCAAAGACTGGTGGGCGGCGGATCTGCCGGTGAATAAGGGGCAGTATAATTTTGACCGTCTGGTGTTTATCTATTACCGCGACCAGTCGGTCGCGCATCAGGCATTTCTGGCCGGGGAGTATGATTACAAGCAGGAAACCGTGGCGCGCGAATGGGCAACGGGATATGACGCGCCTGCCGTGCGTGACGGACGCATCGTCAAACGCAAACAGGAACATCAGCGGCCGCAGGGCTTGCAGGCCTTTGCCTATAATACGCGCCGTCCGTTTTTTGCCGATCGTGATGTGCGCAAGGCTTTGGCTTATGCATTTGACTTTGAATGGTCGAACCGGCAATTTGCCCACGGCACTTATGTGCGCAGCAGCAGCTATTTCTCCAATTCCGAACTGGAATCCTCCGGTCTGCCGGAGGGGCGCGAATTGGAAATTCTGGAAGCGTTTCGCGATATTCTGCCCGAAGAGGTTTTCACAAAAGAATACACGCCGCCGGAAACCGACGGCAGCGGCCGCGGCATACGCGGCAATCTGCGCCGCGCCGCCGAGTTGCTTGACGGGGCGGGCTGGGCGCTGAACCGCGATACCGGTATACGGGAAAAAGACGGCGCGGCGCTGCGTTTTGAAATCCTGCTGGTCAGCCCGGCTTTCGAGCGCTGGGTGGCACCGTTTATACAAAATCTGGAGCGTATCGGTGTCAAGGCCACGATGCGCGTTGTCGATACCAGCCAGTATCAGGCGCGTATCGATGATTTCGATTTCGATATGATTGTGCGCAGTTTCGGCCAGTCGCTGTCACCGGGGAACGAGCAGCGCGACTTCTGGCATTCGGAAAAAGCCGATGAACGCGGCAGCTATAACATCATGGGGATTAAAAATCCGGTTATCGATGCGCTGATCGACAAGGTGATCCACGCGCCCGACCGCGACGAGCTTGTGTACCGCACCCGCGCACTTGATCGCGTATTGCTCTGGAATCATTATGTGATCCCGCAATGGCATATCGGCTATTTCCGTCTGGCCTATTGGGATAAATTCGGCTTTCCCGAAACTCCGCCGAAATATGATACGGGCGTGCCGCATACGTGGTGGCATGATGCCGAAAAGGCCCGCAAGGTGCAGGATGCGTCAAGACGCTGATGAAACGCAAACCGGCGGCATTGCGCCCGCCGTTAAAATCCGCCGCGCGACCGGGGCGGATATCGCGGCACTTTACAGCGTAAGACCGGAAACAAAACAGCCGGGTTATTTCGAGCGCTGTCTTGGAGAGCAGGACGAAAATAAAAGGCAAGTTTATCTGGCTGTTGCGGGAGAAAAACCGGCCGGATACGCGCATCTGGTGCTGATGCCGCGTTACCGCCCGTTCCGGCAGAATGATATTCCCGAAATTCAGGATCTTTATGTTGCGCCGGAACTGCGCGGTGCGGGAATCGGCACGGCACTTGTCGCGCATTGCGAGGAAGAGGCGCTACGGCGCGGCGCGGCGGAGATCGGTATCGGCGTGGGGCTGTACCGCGATTACGGCGCAGCGCAGCGTCTTTACGTGCGGCGCGGCTATATGCCTGACGGCGCGGGCGTTGTCTATGATAATATTCCGGTAACGCCGGGAGAAATGCGCGCCGTGGATGATTATTTGTGTTTAAAGCTGGTCAAAAAACTGCTCTGACCTTATGATATGGACAGGCAAAATTTGAGGGAAAAGAAGACGGTATGGAAGAATACGATCCTCTAAGGCGGCACCGCCAGACGCGTATTGTCGCAACGCTCGGCCCGGCCAGCGCAACAAAAAAAATGATTTTTGACCTGTTTCATATCGGCGGTGTTGATGTGTTCCGGATGAATTTTTCGCACGGTGACCACAAAGACCACGCCGAACGTATTGCGATGATCCGCGAGGTGGAAAAAGAAACAGGCCGGCCGATCGGTGTGTTTGCCGATCTGCAAGGGCCAAAAATCCGCGTCGGCACGTTTAAGGACGGGCCGGTAATGCTGGAAAAAGGCCATGTCATGCGTTTTGACCTTGATAAAAAGCCGGGGGATGCAAAGCGCGTCTGCCTGCCGCATCCCGATGTGATCGAGGCGCTGGAGGTCGGGGCGCATCTTTTGATTGATGACGGCAAGGTCAAAATGCGGGTCATAAAAAAGGGGAAGGATTTTGTTGAGGCGGAATGCATCGCCGGCAAAAAAATCTCTGACCGCAAGGGTGTCAACCTGCCCGATATAATTTTGCAAAGCTCGCCGCTGACGGCAAAGGATTTGAAAGACCTTGAAGCCGCCGTGGAAATGGGGGTGGAATGGATTGCGCTGTCTTTCGTGCAGCGTCCGCAGGATGTTGCAGAGGCGCGCAAGGTTTTGAACGGTCGCGCCAAATTGATCGTCAAACTCGAAAAGCCATCGGCACTTGATCATTTGCAGGAACTTGTCGATATGTCCGATGCGGTGATGCTGGCGCGCGGCGATCTTGGCGTGGAAATTCCGGCGGAAAAAGTGCCGTCGGTGCAAAAACGCGTTGTGCGCGTCGCGCGGGAGGCAGGCAAGCCCGTGATTATCGCTACGCAGATGCTGGAATCGATGGTGACCTCGCCGACACCGACACGTGCGGAAGCCTCGGATGTGGCCACCGCGATCTATGACGGGGCGGATGCGGTGATGCTGTCGGCGGAAACCGCAGCGGGGGATTACCCGATCGAAGCGGCGGAGATGATGCGCCGCATTGCCCGCGATGTAGAACAAGACCCGCTTTATCGCAAAATCATGGATGCGGAACATCCCGATCCTGAAGAAACCTCGTCGGATGCCATTACGGCTTCGGCCTGCCGTATTGCGGCGTCGATCAAGGCGGCGGCCATCGTCAATTACACGACCAGCGGCTCGACGGCGCTGCGCACGGCGCGGGAGCGCCCCTCCATGCCGATCCTGTGCCTGACGGAGGATTTGTCCGTGGCGCGGCGCATGGCACTGTCCTACG
>SKHU01000119.1 GCA_007116755.1 Alphaproteobacteria bacterium | reverse complement strand
CGTTTGTGATTAACACGCCAGCCTTCCAGATGCAGCAAGGCCGTGATCCGCCGATAGCCATAGCGACCGTATTTTAAAGCCAGTCGCGTGACGTCTTCTGTAAGAGCTGTTTCATCTGCTTTCACGATGGCAGGCTTGCGCCATGCGCCGCGGCTTTGTCCTAAAGCGCGGCAGATACGCCTCTCCGAATATCCGAAAACCTGCCGGATATATATGACGGCTTCCTGACGACGTTTCGGAGAGGTTAGAACTTTCCCTTGGAAACTTCCTTTAATATCTGGTTGTCAATGGTCAGCTCGGCCACAGCTTTCTTCAAGCGGTTATTCTCTGCCTCCAGCTCCTTCAGGCGTTTTGCCTGATCCAGCTTCATGCCGCCATATTGTTTGCGCCAGCGGTAAAAGGTGTTGCCGGTCACGCCGATCTGGCGGATCGCCTCTTCCTGCGTGCAGCCTTGTGACTGCATCACCTCGACTTCACGCAGCTTGGAAATGATCACTTCCGGGGAATATGTTTTCTTTGACATGCTTCATGCCTCCTATAAAATAAAGCCAGTTATGTATAGCATTACCGTAGCTATAACTGGACTCCTTTATAGGGGCTGGGTCAGGCTGCTGGCATCCATGCCGCTTTTTGCGCCGTTTTTTTAGGGGCGGTTATCCGTTGGCCCAATGCGCATCGTTGAACAGTTCGAGATACCGGCTTTCCATGTTAAACTGGCGCAGCTTGTCATAAAAGCGCGGTTTCAGCCCCGTATGCTTGAATGTCCCGTACACGCGGTTGTTGTCATCCTCGCCTTCAATATCGTAATACATCAGATCGTGCATGGTGATGACATCGCCTTCCATTCCGGTGACTTCCGAAATGCTCATTACTTTCCGCGACCCGTCATGCAGACGCTGCACATGCAGAATGACATTGACCGAAGACGCGATCTGTTTGCGGATCATCTGCGCAGGCACGTTCAATCCGGCCATGGCAATCATGTTTTCAAGACGGCCGAGCGCATCGCGCGGCGTATTGGCATGTACGGTACCCATCGACCCGTCATGGCCGGTATTCATCGCCTGCAGCAGATCAAAGGCTTCTCCTCCGCGAACCTCGCCGACGATAATGCGTTCGGGACGCATCCTCAGGCAGTTGCGGACAAGGTCGCGCATTTTGACTTCGCCGACACCTTCAAGATTCGGCGGGCAGGTTTCCAGACGCACGACATGCGGTTGCTGCAGTTGCAGTTCGGCGGAATCCTCACAGGTAATAATACGCTCCCGCGGGTTGATATATCCCGTCAGGCAGTTGAGCATCGTTGTTTTTCCGCTTCCCGTTCCGCCCGATACCAGAAGATTGATACGGCAGGCGGAAATAATGCGGATCAACTCAGCCATTTTTTCGTCAATCGAACCGTAGCCGATGAGTTTATCCAGCGTAATTCTGTCCTGCTGAAATTTGCGGATGGTCAGAATAGCACCGTCAAGCGCCAGCGGCGGCAGGATAATATTGACGCGCGACCCGTCTTCCAGACGCGCATCGCACATCGGAGAGGATTCATCGACACGGCGGCCGACCTTGCCGGCGATACGCTGACACACGGCGACCAGATGCTTGTTGTCGCGGAAAATAACCGGAGCTCTTTCGATCAGGCCGTTGACTTCGATATAAACGGTTTTCGGGCCGTTGACCATGATCTCCGTAATGTCGTCCCGTTCGATCAGCGGCTCCAGCGGCCCCAGCCCGAGCATGTCGTCTGTTATGACCTTGCCGATAATCCGGATTTCATTCGCAGAAAGCTTGAAACCGTTATAATTGACGATTTCCTTGATCATATCGTGTATTTCGGCGGTCGCTTCGGCGCGGCTCTGGCGGGAGACAGCGCGCAGATCGATCGTTTTCAGAAGAGTCTGCCAGATGGAATCATGGCATTCCTGCATATATCCTGTCAGGGTATAGGCTTCCTGATCGCCGCCCTCCGCATCGCGGGGATGCGGATGAACAACAGCCAGCCTGTTGACGTTTCCTGCCGGATGCGCCGGCTGAACGGCATCTTCCGGTGTCACGGATGTGCTTTGCGTGCCGTAAAGATTTTTAGGCTTTTTCAAACTCTCCGTCGCAGTTTCTCCGGATACGGGACTTTCCTTAAGGGGGCGGCTTTTTTTTGTCACGGTCTGGGCAGAGGGGGCTGATGCGCGTTTTTTTTCCGTGTTTTTCTCTTCGGATGCGGCGACTGTTGTGAGTGTCGGCGCACCGTTCACCCATCTCCGCCCGAAACCTTTGCCCTTTTCAGCAACGGTACCTTTTTTTCCGACGGTTTCGTTTTTTGTACGCATGTTGATCTGCCCCTCTTTTCCAAAAATATTTTTATTTTGTCATGTCGTTGTTAATCCGCAAAACATTAACATAAGCATATGACGTAAGTCAATCGGCATTTTCCGCAACGGGGTTGAAAAACCGGACAAAACGCGGAAAACAGGCTGTTGGCCAAGAAAATAAAATTTGCTCCCGTGATGCCGTATGCATGCAGACGAATGTTATATTTCACATCTTCGGCACAGATGCAAGGAATTGCTTTTTTTTTCTATAGTACGGGGGTATGATAAAAAGGTGCGGTTCGCGTATGTCTTTACAATCTCTGTTTTCCGTGTGATAAAACCTGTTGAAAAAAATAAAAAAACGTTTATGTTCTGATGCAATTGCCGCCGGTTGGGGCAGGGCTGTTTAAGGCGTAAAAGAAACGAATGATCTATAAGGTGTATGTGCCGATGATAATGATAAAAACAAAAAAAATCCGCAGTATTTGCCGCTTTTCTGCTGTTTCAGCGGCGTTTTTTGTTTCGGCTTTGCTGTCCGGCCCGGCTTTGGCCGCCGCACCGCCTTTTGCGCCGACACCGGCCGATCCGGGCGGGGTGATGCGTGACCTTGAAACCGAGCGCCGCACGCCCCGCGTCAGTGACGAGGCCGTAACCGTTCCGCGTTACGAAGACCCGGACACGGATCTCAGCACGGAGAAAGTTTTTGTGCTGAACGGCGTCGTTCTGGATGAAGGCACGGTGTACAGTGATGACGCGTTGTTGCGGTTTTACAGTGACTTTCTGGGCGAGCAGGTTTCCTTTGCCGATCTGAACAGAATTGCACGCCGCATCACGCGCAAATACCGCGAAGACGGATATGTGTTTTCACGCGCAATCCTGCCGCCCCAGCGTATCGAGGACGGTATTGTCCGCCTGCAGGCTATTGAAGGACGCATCACCAATATTGAAATTCTCGGAGAGTATAAAGACAATGCCGGTCTGATTCGCAGCTTTGCGGAGAAAATTCCGACAAGCGGCCCCGCCAATACGCGGGAAATCGAACGTTATCTTTTGCTGATTGACGATTTGCCCGGCATCCGCGCCCGCAGCATTATGCGCCCGTCTGAAGAGCGTGCGGGCGGCGAGTTGATTATCACGGTCGAACAGAAGACGTTTGAAGGATCGGTCGGGATCGACAACAGGGGATCGCGTTATCTCGGCCCTTACCGTGCAACGGTGGTCGGCGCGTTTAACGCGCTTTTCTCGCGGCATGACCGCACCACGTTGCGGGCCATCGTCACATCCCAGACGCGGGAGCTGCGTTTTGCAGATATTTCCCACGAACAGCAAGTCGGTACTGAAGGCACGCGGCTGAAAGGCCGGGCGGCGGTAACGCGCACAAAGCCGGGCGGCAATATCGGCAATCTGAATATTGACGGGGACAGCGAGTTGTTTGATGCCGAGTTGCTGCATCCGTTGCTGCGCAACCGGAGATATAACCTTAATTATTTCGCGGGCGCAACGGTGCTGAATTCGGAAACCGATATTCTCTCCGGCACGGTACGGACAAATGACCGTATCCGCACACTGCGCACAGGAGCGGCGTTTGACTTTATTGATCCGTGGGGCATCAACCGGTTTGATGCAACCCTGACCAAAGGGATCAAGGCATTCGGTGCCACGAGCGACGGAACCGGCCGTTCGCGTGTTAATGCTTCGCACAGTTTTGTGCGGGCAAATTTCAATGCCAGCCGTATCCAGAACATCTACGGCAACGTTTCCCTTCTGGTTTCAGCCACGGGACAGGCTACCGACCAGCCTTTGCTGGCTTCGGAGGAGTTTTCCGTCGGTGGCCCGGCGTTCGGACGCGCCTATGATTCGGGCGAAATCAGCGGCGATCAGGGCTATGCGGGCATGGCTGAGCTGCGCTATAACGGGTTTGTAGGCAATAACTTGATACGCGACTACCAGCTTTACGGCTATATCGATTACGGCAAAATCCGCAATATCAACCCGACGGTGGGGGAGAACGCCAATGCGTCCGTCACCTCTTCCGGGCTTGGCGTGCGCTTTAACCTGGAGCATGATTTTTCAGGCTCTCTGGAACTGACGAATCCCATGACGCGTCAGGTCGCCTCCGAGGGCGACAAAGATGCGCGCGTATTCTTCAATATTTTGAAGCGGTTCTAAAAAAATACTTGCTTTCCCGCCTGTGATATGTTAAGAATTTGCATATCCAATTTCTTAATAAAAAGTTAACATGTGGAGAAAGCAAGCATGAAGAATAAGAACGGCGGCATTGAAGCAATTATTAGAGACAGCGCCAAGCAGGAATTCCGCTGGAAGCTGCGCAAAAAAGGCAGTCAGGTCTTTAATATCTGCACAAAATTTCTATTGCTGGGCGGTGTTGCGGTCTCTCTGCTGATGGCAACGCCGAATGCGCTTGCCAATCCGACGGGCGGCACGGTCGTGCAGGGATCTGCCGATATCACCGGAACCGGAACCGATCACGTTAATATTCACCAGCACACGGATCGCACGGTCATCAACTGGGATTCCTTTGATATTCCCGAAGGACACACAACACAGTTTCACCAGCCTTCGACCGGCTCCATCGCTCTAAACCGCGTGTATAACAGTACACAGCTTTCGACAATCAACGGGAATCTGCTGGCCAACGGTCAGGTTATCATCATCAACCCGAACGGTCTGGTCTTCGGCGCAAATGCCAATATCGACACGGCGGGATTTATCGCCTCGACGGCGGATATTGCCGATTCGGCCTTTATGACGGCAGGCAATGAGTTTGACTTTGATATCGCCGGTGCCAAAAATGCCGGGATCGTCAACCACGGAAAAATCAGCGTGGCCGATACGGGGCTGGCGGCGCTGGTCGCGCCTTCGGTTGAGAATAACGGTATTATCCGCGCCAATGTTGGAAAAGTTGTTCTGGGCGCGGGCGATACGTTCGGCGTTGATCTTTTCGGCGACGGTCTGCTTTATCTCGGTGTTGGTGAATCCGACACGCTGGAAGCGTCCAATAGCGGCCAGATTTTTGCCGATAGCGGTTCCGTCGTCATGACGGCGGCGGATGCAAGCGGAGTTGTCGATTCGGTCATCAACCACAGCGGCTATATTCAGGCACGCTCCTTGACAAAAACCAAAGACGGCGTTGTGTTGCTGTCCGGTACGGATGTCAAGATCAGCGACAGCATAAACGCTACAGGAACAGTAACGGTTTCCGCACAGAAAGACATTGATATGCTGCCGCACAGCTCTATCTTTACAGATGGCGGTGATGCGGTGCTGACAGCTAAAAACATCCATATTCGCCCCAACACGTGGATTTTAACGGCAGGTGGCGATATCGAAATGACAACCACAGACGGGCTGGACTTGTTGGGCAATAACGGGGAAGGCATTGTTCTTGCATCAGGCGGAGGCAACGTATTCTTGACCGGCGCGACCGTTAAAATGCTGCATACCGGGATCACGACGGCAGGCGGAGACGTATGGATTGAAGCAACGGCCGACTCAAGCGGTGCGCTGAACATGCAAGGCAATAACATCAATACGACGGGCGGCGACGAAGGCGGCGGTATCGATGTTATTGAAGATGGCACAAGCTGGTGGGATGATTTAAAGCTTACACTTGAGGAAATGAGCAAACGTTTCTTTAAAACCAGTCAAGGTGGTCAAGGCCAAGGCCAAGGCCAAGGTCAAGGCCAAGGCCAAGGCCAAGGTCAAGGTCAAGGTCAAGGTCAAGAACAGGGCGGCGATGGTTCACAAAACAAGTTTTATACGGATACGGATTTGAATGGCGGGAAAATCACAGTTAAAGCCAAACAGGTCGCTGACGGAACGCCTCCAAATAACCAGAACTGTTTTGCAGCGGCTGGTAATGCCTGCCAAGTGACGGCTCCAGATGCTCCGGAATGGACGCCTCCTGAAGATCCCAATCCCGATCCCAATCCCGATCCCGATCCCGATCCCGATCCCGAGCCCGAGCCGGTTGAACCTGCAGGCATCACGACATTCGGCCCGGTCGTGCTGATTGATCCGCTTGGACGTCCGATCCTGTCCTATGCCGACAACACGCTGGTGCTGGATCTGCCGTTTGAAGGGTTTGAAACTCAGGTTCTGACGACAGATGTCAATATGAGCACGCGCGGTCTCGGATCCGCACCGATGACGGTGGCGCAACTGGCGGCGATTGAAACCGCAGCCGGAGGCGAGGACGACATGGATGCAATTGCCGAGCGGCTGGCCGGCATCGAAACCGCAGCAGGCGGCGATGATGAAACCGGCATGGTCGATCCGGATATTCAATGTGCGAACACCTTCCTGGAAGGCGGTTCCTGCGAAATCGAATAACCGGACACACAGATAAATCCGTTCAGAAAAAATCCGCCGCACTCACAACGAATGCGGCGGCTTTTTTTATGGCGGGATCAGGTCAGTTCGGTACGGTACATTTGCCGTGCCCCGTCATATTGAAGAGTTCGCGCTGGGTTTTCCAAAGCACAAGATCATCGTAATATCCGGCCACCCCCAAATCCGTGCGCGGCGCAATAACATAGACGCCGTTTTCATTGGTATTCTCCAATTCATTGGCGCTCAGCCCCCCTGTCGGCAGCCGCGCACCGGTCGATATGTAAGCTCCGCTGCCGTTCATGCCGTGGCTGATCAGAACAAAAGCCATCGCCTCTATATTCTGCCCCAAAGCCGCACCGCCCGGGCGGTTGGCCGGGCCGTATTCGTCCGGATCAAGCGGCACGTCATCTTCCCATATCAGTGTTCCGGCCGCATTCAAAACAGCGGGGGCGGGGCCGAACGCGGTTTCCAGAACCGGCAGGTTGGGGCAGCAGAACCGCGCCTTTTGCGGATTGAAATTGCGCAATCCGCCGAATACGTCATCTTCATCAAAATCGTCATCCTCGCCTGTGCCTTCCAGCCTGACATGCTGGTTATCGCGGATTAAAATCGCCCCGTTTCCGCCGCCTGCATTAAAACCTCCGTTGAAACCGTTGGCGGCAAAGCTGGTATTTCCGGAAATATCAACCGTGCCCGCACCGGCCGTGAAAACCGCGCCGCCCGCCGTGGCGCCGCCATCGGCAAGGCGGTTATCGACAATATACTCCATAATCACCTGACCGTCGTTGTCTTCGATAATCAGATTGCTGTTGGCGCCGAAAACAAGTTCGTCATTATCCAGCATGCGGACATTGTTGTTGTCGATGAATTCGATATTGCCGTTGCCGCCGATTTCAAGGCGTTTATTGCCGTTGGCGCGCATCCCCTGCGCATTGCCGATAATTCTGACATTACTGCTGCCGATACCGCCGCCGATTCTGACATAATCGTTATCCTCAAGGCGGATCGCCTGCGTATTGTTGATGATCTCGACATCCGAGCCGTCGCCGCCGATAATCAGGACTTTCATATCGCTGATATTGACATTGACCCCTTCTTCAAACTGTACAAGACCGCCTCCGCCGCCGATCACGACTCCCTCAAACCAGCGCCCGACTACGCGGCAGGCGGCATGCACCGTCAGCGTATCGTCGTCCGGATCGACCGTAAAGGCGGGGTTAACGGCATAAGTCATCCAGTTGCCCCACGCATCCCGCGCCAAAGCCGGATCAAGACCGAGCGTGCGGAACGGCAGAATTCCCTCCTGATCCTCTGCAAATGGACAATCGCCGTAATCCAGACCCGCCGCGCCGCTGCCGCGCTCTGTGCCAAAGGGCTGATCCGTATTTGATTCATCCGGTTCTGCCGGACAGGGGATGCGGTAATGCCGCTGGGCATAGGCGGAAAGGGCTCGGCTGACCGCATCCATACGTTTTTCCGTTTCCACTTCGCTGGCTTCGCGCAAATTGGAAATGCCGAGCGCGATCATGGAAATAAAAAAAATCGCCGCCGCGATCATAACAATGGCGGTAATGGCAAGGATAAACCCCGCCTCACTGTTTTTTTGAGACGCCGGCGGGGTCTTTTTCCGCCCTCTCAATTTTACCGTCTGCGGTACTGCCATAGCTTCTTACTCCCTCTATCCATCCTCTGCCGCGCGGCTCAGGGAAGACCGCAACTGCCGCCGCCGGCCTCCGTATAAAGGTGATCCTGCGTGCGCCAGACAACAAGATCGTCAAAATATTCATCGCCGCCGCCTTCACTGTAAATCCGGCTGACAAAATTACGGTCTCCGTTGGCGTTTTCTATTTCATGCGGACTGGCTCCGGCCAGAGGAATACGCGCTCCGGCTTCCGTAAATGCGCCCAGACCGTTGCGTCCGTGGCTGACCAGTACCATTGCGGGAACGGTCACATTATCGCTCGCCGGATTGAACGCCGGATCCTCGATGACCTCGTTGACATCGTCATAATCGGACGAACTGCGCGTAAACGGCCAGATCGGCGTGCCGCCGGCACCGTCCAGAATGACAATATCCGTCGCCGGTCCGAAGGGAGCCGTGCCGGGACAGCAAAACCGCGCCTTTTGCGCATTGCGGTTGCGCAAGCCGACACCGGGGCCGCCGCCGCTAGTAATATTGATATTTCCGGTGTTGGAAAAAATCACATCGCCGCCGCCGCCGCCGATCACCAGTGCTCCGCCCGTATCAAACCATACGCTTTCACGGCGGCAACGCGCATGGACATTGCCCGCATTCGGATTTTGCGCGAAAGCGGGGCTGACACGATAGGTAAAAAAACGTCCCCATCCGTCTTTTGCTTCTCCCTCCGTCAGGCCGAGTGTACGGAAGGGCAGAACGCCCTCTACATCCGTGCCGCTGCAATTGCCGAAACTGTTGCCGGACGCGCCGCTGCCGCGCTCCGCGCCGTAGGGTTCCACCGCGTTTTGACGATCGGGGTCGGCCGGACAGGGAAGCCGGTTATATTGATGCACGTAACCGGCCAGCGCATCGACGGCGCGGGACATGTTGGCCTTGGTGGTTTTCAGGGCGGCGGCACGGGACATCGGCTGAATAATCGCGAGAATACCGGCGATAATAATCCCCAGAACAGCCGTAACAGCGGCAACTTCCACAAGCGTAAAACCGTTGATGCGCAACCTTTCGGGCACAGGCGTCTTGCAATTCTTATAGACAGGGGGCCTCATTCGTTTTCCCTTTTTGTTTTTCTGCCCGAAACCGGCACGTTATATTATATTCTGTGCCAAAACCTATGTCAGGGCAAGCCGCAACTTCCTGCGCCCGATTGCAGATAGATCTGATCCTGTGTGCGCCAGAAAACAATATCGTCAAAATATTCACCGCCGCCGGCCTGTGAAAATTCGCGGCTGACAAAAAAACGGTCGCCGTTGGCATTTTCAAGCTCGTGCGGACTTGCGCCTGTTAGCGGACGGCGCGAGCCGTCCTCAAGAAACGCTCCCAGACCGTTGATACCGTGACTGACCAGAACAAATACCGGCACGGTTACGTTATCCGTTGCCGGATCGAATTCAGGCTCAGGCACGATGACATCTGCCGCATCATATCCGTCTGCGCTGCGTGTGAACGGCCAGACAGATGTTCCGCCGGCACCGTCCAGAATGACAAGATCCGTATCCGGATCGAAAGGCACGATATCCGGACAGCAAAATCGTGCCTTTTGAAAGTTTCTAATACGCGTACCGCTATCGGCAAAAGTAATTTCCACCTCATCTTCCTCTTCGCCTCCGCCACCAGCGCCGCCTCCGCCACCAGCACCGCCTCCGCCACCAGCACCGCCTCCGCCACCAGCGCCGCCTCCGCCACCAGCACCGCCTCCGCCGCCAGCACCGCCGCCGCCACCGCCGCCCGGCCCGCCGCCAAAGTTAAGATTTCCGGTGTCGATAAAGCTCGCGCCGCCGCCGCCGGGGCCGGGTATTAAAAACTGTCCGCCCGTATCAAACCATGCGGTTTCCCTGCGACAGCGCGCATGAATATTACCGACCGCGAACGGATCGGCCGTAAAGGCCGGGCTGACCCGGTATGTAAAGAAATTTCCCCAGCCGTCGCGCACATCGCTTTCGCTAAGCCCCAGAGTCCGGAACGGTACAATCCCTTCCGTATTCACGCCGCTGCACGAACCGAGTGCCGTTCCTTCCGGACCGCTGCCGCGTTCCGCACCGTACGGCTCCGCCGCTGCTGCGGCATTCGGATGTGCCGGACAGGGAATACGGTTATTGCGCTGGACATAAAGGGAGATGGCCGTGTTGATGCGGGCAATATCGGCATTTGTCGATTTTACAGCCGCTCCTCGCATGACCGGAGCGGTAATACCGATGATGCCGCTGAGCACAATACCGGAGATGACGGCGACAGCCGCCAGTTCAAGCAGTGTAT
>SKHU01000143.1 GCA_007116755.1 Alphaproteobacteria bacterium | reverse complement strand
CTGGAAATAATGTTGAAGGCCGCCACCAGAATAATCAGCGTCAAAATCAGAAACATGACATTGCGCTCGACCTTCAGCGCCGTATAAAAACTGGCATTGCTTTGCCGCCAATCGGTCAGCAGCACTGCCTCGCCCCAGATTGCCTCATTCACGGCATTGCGCGTTCTGTCAATTGCGGACGGATTCTGCGTCATAATTTCAAGCCCTGTCACCGCATCCCCCATGCGGTAAAAGCGCTGCGCCATGTCCATCGGCATAAAAACGAAGGACGCGTTATATTCATACATGCCGACATCGAAAATAACGCCGACCGTAAAAGCCCGCGCCGTCGGAATTGTTCCGAACGGGCTGGCGCGCCCCTGCGGAGCGACCAGCCGTACCTCGCTGCCGATATCCAGATGAAAACGGTCGGCCATAACCTTGCCGATGGCGATTTTATCCCCGCCGAACCCCTCTTCCGCATCGGCACGCAAAATGCCTTCGGCCAAACTCGGCTTCCGTGCGAAATCCTCCGGCAGCAATCCGCGCACAACAACACCGCCGGCTGCATTGCCGTCGCCGACACTCATCAGCGCCTGCCCTTCAATGATCGGCATGACACTGGTGACCCCTGCGACATTTTCCAGCTTTTCCTGCAAATCGTCGTAATCGCGCAAACCTTTATATTGCGCGTCATAGACCATCATATGGCCGTTCAGCCCGAGAATGCGGGAAATCAGATCGTCGCGAAACCCGTTCATCACCGACATCACGACAATCAGCGCTGCAACCCCGATCATAATGCCCAAAAGCGAAAAAATCGCCGTGACGGAGATCATCCTTTCGCGGCGACGGGCGCTGAAATAGCGCATGGAAACCATTTTTTCAAAAGCCTGCGGCATTTTTTCCCGTATCCTGCCCGTATTCTGATTGTTGCGCCTCACATTGGCGCAGACATGTTTTTTTGTCAAGGAAATGCGGGGAAGATTATCCTGATTATCCGCGACCGCGCTTGAGATATTTGCGCAACGCGCCGTGACGGTTGATACTGTCCTGTTGCGCCTCTTTAATTTTAGGAACATCTTTGGCGCGCACAAGTTCTGCCGGATATTCGCGCATGAACATGCTGATCCAGTCGCCCTGCTTTTCAAATCCTTTTTGAATGCCCGCACCGCCCAGTGTTTTGCGGTCGAAATCAATCACCCCCTGCCATTTCACGGTTTTGCGGCTCTCGTCATTGAAAACGGTCAAAAGATCGCCCTTTTCCAGCACGCACAGCCCTTTATGCGTGCGCATACCGTCAGGCTGTTCATATTCCGCGTCGTAGAGCGTCCACAGGGAATGAACCATGCCCTGCTCGCAAAACGCGTGCAGCAACCCCTTGATTGCAAGCTTCGGATTATACTTTTGTAAAACCTTCTTATTTTTTGCCATAAGATGTTATACGGCAGGAGGTGAGGAAAAGTCAAGACCGGCGGCAATCAACCGAAGTCAAAACCGCGCACGAGTTTCTTTTTATCGATATGAACATTCAGACGCTCCGGCACCCAGTCACATGCTCCCCTCATGCCCGGCTCGCAGATGCGCAAAGGGCCTTTGTGCAGATCCTTGATTTTATCAACATCCAGCGGCTTGCCGACCATTTTGTTGAATTCGGGCGAAATTTTGTTTTTCATGTTTTCACCCTGTTTTTAAAGAAATAAAAAACAAAGCTCATCTTTTTGATGAATTGATTAATAAGCCTTGCCGACAATGACTTTTTTACCCTCATCTGCAAAAGGCAGGCAGCGCGGCGTCACAGCAAAATCTTTTTGCAGTTTTTCAAAAGCGTCCTCCTGCAAAAACGCCGCATCCATGCGCAGCTGGCCGATGCTGCTTTTTTCACTGAAGAACTGCCGTGCTTCATCCAGAGATTTGGCATCATGCAGCATGGCATTGGTACGCGTTAGCGCGGCCTGATACATTTCCTCCTGCATCCCGTCCAGCATTGCCGTGATTTTATTGCAGAACGCATCGGTGCTTTCCGTGGTTTTGCTGTCGCGGCCTATATCGCGGCGGGTATGGGTCACGTTGCCCTCCTCCATCTCCCGACGGCCGATCTCGACACGCACCGGCACGCCCTGTTTGATCGCGCCCCAGAGCTTGTCCGGTGTTTTCCTGTCGCTTGCATCCATCTCGACACGGATATTCAACTCTTTCAAGCGCCGCGCCAGTGTTTCGGCATAATCGAGAATTTTTGCGCGGTCGCCGTCGTCATGCACAATCGGGATAATCACAACATGATGCGGCGCAACTTTCGGCGGCATCTGCATCCCGTCATCATCGCCATGCGTCATAATCAGCCCGCCGACCATACGCGAGGACATCCCCCACGACGTTGTCCATGCCAGCTCTTCCGCACCGTCCTGCGACTGATACCGAATACCGGCCGAACGCGAGAAAGTCTGCCCCAGATCATGCGACGTACCGCTTTGAAGCGCCTTTCCATCCTGCAAGATTGCTTCAATCGTATAGGTCGCCATCGCACCGGGGAAGCGTTCTTCGGGCGTTTTTTCGCCCTCGATTACCGGAATGGCCAGCACATTGCGGGAAAATTCGGCATAAACCTCCAGCATACGGCGGGCATCGGCATTGGATTCCTCCGCCGTGGCAAAGGCGTTATGCCCCTCCTGCCACAGAAATTCCGCCGTACGTAAAAACAGGCGCGGACGCATTTCCCAGCGCATAACATTCGCCCATTGATTGAGCTTCAGCGGCAGATCGCGGTAGGAGGTCACCCATTTGGCAATCGTCTCGCCGATAATGGTTTCCGAAGTCGGGCGGATAATCATCGGTTCGGTCAACTCCCCGGCCGGTACAAGACCTTTCCCGTCCGGCGCAGCTTCCAGCCGGTGATGCGTCACAACAGCGCATTCCTTGGCGAAACCGTCAATGTGTTCGGCCTCTTTGGCAATATAGCTCAAGGGAATCAGGAGCGGAAAATAGGCGTTTTTGACACCTTCATCCTTGATGCGGCGGTCGAGTTCGCGCTGGAAATTCTCCCAAACCGCATAGCCGTAGGGTTTGATAATCATACAGCCGCGTACCGGCGCATTTTCCGCCATATCCGCCGCTTTTATAACATTCTGATACCATTCGGGGAAGTTTTCTTCCCGTGTCGGTGTGATGGCGGTTTTGGCTTTTTTCTGATTGTTCTTCTTTTGTGCGGATTGTGCCGTCATTTTTTCCTGCTGTTTCTGATCTTTACTGATATGGTTCTGTTCCGTTATACCGCGCCGCCGGCGCTTTATCCAGAATTTTCTAGGCCAGAACGGCAAAAGAAACCATCAAGAACAACACAAACAGAAACGGAAACAGCAGATAATATTTAATCACGGAATATCTCCAGCATCGTAATATCAAATACTGTGACTGTCACATACAGCACGATGAACAGACCCGTCGTAATGGCGGTGTTCAGGATAAATTTCCGCTTTAAATCCGGAAAAACCGGCGCGCCCGGATCATGCCCCTTCTCCGGCTGCTCGGGTTTCTGCACACCGATAGGCAAAACCGTGAACAGCATAATCCACCAAAGCAAAAAATAAACCGCAATGCCTGTATACCAGCTCATATTTTCCCCATTACATTGACATATGACAAGCGCTGTGCTAACGTAGCTCCGCATCAGATGTAGCAAAGGCGGACGAAAATGTCATCAAAATTAGGCGATGAGCTGATTAACAGTGTTGAAAGCGGTGATTTTGATGCCGTGCGCGATCTTGTTTTGAAACAGAACGCACCTGTCAATCACGTGACCGAAGGATGGACACCGCTGATCAAGGCAGCGTATAAAGGGCACATAGAAATTGTGCGTTTCCTGATTGAAAACTGCGGCGCAGACCCCAACAGACAATCCGGCGACAAATGGACGCCGCTTTTTGGCGCTGTCTCAGCTGATGGAAACCGGCTTGAAATTGTGCAATATCTGCTGGATCACGGTGCCAATCCCCTGATCACCACACGGGGGAAAACGCCGGAGATGCTCGCAAACGAAAAAGAGAAGCGGGATATTGTCCTGTTGCTCAATGACAACCTCAAATGGCAAAAACTGGGAGAGCACCGCATCCAGAACTATGTTCTGGAGCCGCTGTTTGAGGTCACGCGGATTTTTAACTTCAAATCCATGAATGTGATGACGGTTGTACAGGATCGCGACCACAAGAATCTCAGCCACAGCGAAATGCATTTCTCCAACCCCGCCGTCGATCTGGATCTGCTGGCCGAGGCCAAAAAAGAGCTGCTGGAACGCGGCGGAAGCCTTGACGAACGCGCCGTGGACGACGCGCTGAAAGACCCCATGCACGGGCGGCGTATGCGCAGCCTGTCCCGCCGGAAGGTGCAGCATGGCGGATAACCCCTATACCGAAGCCTGTAAAACAGGAAACCTTAATGCTGTCAGAGAATATGTGCTGGATCACGGAGGTAGCGTGGATGACTGCGGTTCGGGAAACTGGACACCTCTGGTCGCGGCCGCTTATTACGGACATCTGGAACTGGTCGAATTCCTGATTGCACAAGGTGCCGACATAAACCGTCCCGTTGAAAAGGACGGCTGGACAGCGCTGATCTCTGCAGCCTATCAGGGGTATGAAAAAATTGTCGATGTCTTGCTGAAAAACGAAGTTGATTTATCCAATCGTGAACATAACAAAGGCCGCAACGCGCATGAAATGGCTCTGGAAAAAAATCACACGCGTATTGCGGGTATGATCCGGAGTGCACAAAAATGGTCTGCACCGGCAGAGGATAAAATCCAGCATTTCAGCCTTGAAGGCAATCTGGAAATCACACGCAGCTTCAATTTCCGCGCCATGAAGCTGATGACCGTTGTCTGCGATACGGCCAATAAAACCCAAAGCCACACAGAAACGCCTTTTTGCGATGAGGGTATTGATTTTATGCTTTTGCAGGATGCCAAAGAGGAATTTCTAAAACACGGCGGCAAGCTTGACGAGTCCCTTTTCAATGCCGCGCTGCAACGCCCCGTCAGAACGCGGTCACTGCGCCAGATCCCCCGCCGCAAATAAAAATCAAAAAAAGAGCCGCTGCATTTGCAACGGCTCCTTTAAGAGAAAACCTATTTTTATTTTTAAAGTTTGGGCGGCTGCGGTTTTTTGCTTTTTGCTTTCATATCCGCATTCGGCTTGTTGACCGCGCCTGCGAACAGAACCGTGCCGGTTTTGATGTCCTGCAGGGCAAAAACGAAGGAACGGTCGAGTTTGATGTCGATTCGTTTTGGCGGCAGCTGGATCGATGTTGCGCGGATGACGCCGATTGTTGTCACGGCGGCAGCTTCGCTGCCCGTTTCATCGGTTTTGAACACGACATCATGTGTCACTTTGTTAACGGCGAGTTGTTCGCCTTGCTCCGTAATCATGCGGCGCAGATCGGCGCGTTCCTCGTCAAACACTTCACGTATGCCCATTTCCTGCAGAACGGGAATCAGATCGTGTTTCTGTTTGATGTCCATATGCGGCAATTCGACGCTGCCGACAACACGCTCGAACAGGGACGGATCCGTCCAGGCCGGAACATTTCCATCGGCCTGCGCGGAAAGCCAGTCGCGCGCGGCAACGTTTTCGTCTTTCGGACGCAACAGGACAAGGCGCATGCTCGGCTCTTTGCCTTCTTTAAAGTCGCGCTCGCCGTAAGTCATCGCAACAGCTTCGTAATCGCCGCCGTCCTGATAGGTGATGTCGCCTTTTTCCGAAAATTCCTGATGCATGGTCGGCGTGGCAACCGCATTGCCGTCATCCGTTACGAATTTGCGATCTTCCGTCAGCTCTTTATCGAATTTTTTGGTCCAGTCGCCTTTGAAATACAGCGCCGAGGCAAGAATCGCGTAATCGTCCCGCGTCAGTTTATCAACGATATTGTCAATCAACCCGTTGGTGTTGTCGGATGCCCATTGGTTGATTTTTGCCGGAACGGTCGGATCGGAGAAACGCTCGCCGCTGACTTCCGCACCGAAAAGCTGTTTCAGCTCTTTGGCGTAATCGGGGTTCAGGGTCAGAATTTCATCATTTGTCCAGATACCGTTGGCGGTTTTTAATGTCACACGGTCTTTGTTGGCCGCCAGAATTTCCGTGTTCAGATCGACCAGTTTTCCGATTTCCGCATCCATTGCGGCTGCATCCGTGCCAAACAGCGTCTGTGCCAGCTCTTCTTTTGTCTGGCCGCCGGCTGCTTTCGACAGCATCGACAAAGCCGTCGCCGCGTTATAGGGCGACAGGACAAGATTGTCGGTTTTGTCGTCCTGATGCTTTGCTGCTGCTTTTGCAAAGACAAGCGTTAATTTGTTCATGGTGTTGACTTCAGGCTTGAAGTTTTTTCCGGCCTGCTGCTGTTGATGTCCGGTTTGTCCGTCGCGTGGCATGGCTGTACCCTCCTGTGGATAAAAATGAAAAATAAAAAAAATACTCAAAACGGCGCAAAACGCCAAACTCCTGACAAATTTCCCCATAACGGCTGCATCCTCAAGATTATTTTGAGGTGTTACCGATAACATGTTTACGGAATACAAGTCAATACGCTCTTGCCGATCGGGGCAACTATGCTATATTCCCTATTGTTTAAGAGAATTCCAAGACAGAGATGGGCAGGTATAATGAAAACGACGAACGATATTCGCAAACATTTTCTGGATTATTTTCAAAAGGCGGGGCACGAGATTGTGCCGTCCAGCCCTTTGATTCCGCGCAACGATCCGACGCTGATGTTTACCTCCGCCGGAATGGTGCAGTTCAAAAACGTCTTTACGGGGCAGGACAAACGCGCCTATGCGACTGCAACAACGGCGCAGAAATGCCTGCGGGCGGGCGGCAAGCACAATGATCTTGAAAATGTCGGCTATACGTCGCGCCACCATACGTTTTTTGAAATGCTGGGCAATTTCTCCTTTGGTGATTATTTCAAAGAGGGCGCAATTGAACATGCATGGAATCTTGTGCATAAGGAATTCGGCCTGCCGAAAGACCGCCTGACCGTCACTGTTTATCATACGGATGACGAGGCGTTTGACTTGTGGAAAAAAATCGCCGGATTTTCCGATGACAAAATCATCCGTATTGCCACAAAGGACAATTTTTGGGCGGCAGGCGATACGGGACCTTGCGGCCCGTGCACGGAGATTTTCTACGATCACGGCGATCATCTTTTCGGCGGCCCGCCCGGAACGCCGGAGGAAGACGGCGACCGTTTTGTGGAAATCTGGAATCTGGTCTTTATGCAATACGACCAGTTGACGCCGGACGAACGCGCCGATCTGCCAAATCCGTCGATCGATACCGGCATGGGGCTGGAGCGCATGACGGCCGTTCTGCAAGGCACGCACGACAATTATCACACTGATCTGTTCCGCAATATCATCAACAACTCGGCGGAAATCAGCAAACATCCTGTGGACGGCGAACATGCGGTTTCCCACCGCGTTATTGCCGACCATCTGCGCGCCGCCGCGTTTCTGGTTGCGGAAGGCGTGCTGCCCTCCAATGAAGGGCGCGGCTACGTCCTGCGTCGTATCATGCGCCGCGGTATGCGCCATGCGCATCTTCTCGGCACATCCGACCCGCTGCTGCACCGCTTGGTGCCGACGCTCGTCTCCGAAATGGGCGATACCTATCCCGAATTGAAAGAGGCGCAGGCGCTGGTCACGGAAACGCTGCGCCTTGAAGAAGAGCGTTTCAAACAGACGCTGGACAAGGGGCTGACGCTGCTGGAAGCCGAAACCGAAAAGCTGGAAGACGGTGCGCCCCTACCCGGCGATGTCGCGTTTAAGCTTTACGACACATTCGGATTTCCGCTGGATTTGACCGAAGACGTACTGCGCCGCGAACAAAACCGTCAAGTGGATACGGACGGGTTTGATGCCGCGATGGAAAAACAGCGCGCGGCTGCACGCAAGGCATGGAAAGGCTCAGGCGAAGCCGCGACCGAGGAGCTCTGGTTTGAGCTGCGCGAAGAGTTGGGCGCAACAGAATTCCTCGGCTATGATTGCGACGAGGCCGAAGCACAGATACTGGCGCTGGTGGATGCCGAAACCGGCAAGCGTATCGACAAGGCCGAAACCGGACAGAAGGTACTGGTAATTGTCAACCAGACGCCGTTTTACGCCGAATCCGGAGGCCAGGTCGGGGATACGGGAACAATTGTCACAACGGCTGGCGCTTCGCTCTCCGTCAGTGATACGCAGAAAAAACTCGGTGCGATTCATGCGCACAGCGCCGTTGTCAAAAGCGGCAGCATCAAACCGCATGATACCGCCGTTTTAAAAATCGATGCCGAGCGCCGCAGCGACATTCGCGCCAACCATTCGGCAACGCATTTGTTGCATGCCGCGCTGCGCCGTCATCTGGGCGGGCATGTCGCACAGAAAGGCTCGCTGGTGGATGATCAGCGGCTGCGTTTTGATATCAGCCAGCCCGTTGCGCTGACGCCGGAACAGATTGCGGTGATTGAAGAGGAAGTCAATGACCGCATCCGTGCCAACAGCGCTGTCACAACACGGCTGATGCCGGTTGACGAAGCCCGCGCTGCGGGCGCGATTGCCATGTTCGGCGAAAAATACGACGACGAGGTGCGCGTTCTGGCCATGGGCGGCGACAATCCCGACGATCCGGTCAAGCCCTATTCCATGGAGCTGTGCGGCGGGACGCATGTGCGGCGCACCGGCGATATCGGCCTTTTGAAAATCGTTGCGGAAAGCGCAGTTTCCTCCGGCGTACGCCGGATTGAAGCGGTGACGGGGCGCGGCGCGCTTGCCTATCTGTCACAGCAGGAAGCAGCTTTGAAACAGGCGGCGCAAACATTGAAATCCGCAGCGGCAGAAGTCCCCGCCCGTATTGAGGCGCTGTTGTCGGAACGCAAAAAACTGGAGCGCGAAGTGTCCGATCTGCGCAAGAAACTGGCCACTGCCGGCAGCGGCGGCGATACAGACGGCGCGGCGCAATCGGCCACGAAAAACATCAACGGCATTCCTTTTGCCGCACGCGTTTTGCACGATATTCCGCCCAAAGAGCTGAAACCGATGGCCGATGAATTGAAAAAACAGCTCGGCTCCGCCGTGATTGCACTGGTGGCCGTCAATGAGGGGCGCGCCTCGCTTGTTGTCGGGGTAACGGACGATCTCTCCGCACAAAAAAGTGCGGTCGATCTCGTGCGCATCGGCGCGGAAGCCGTCGGCGGCAAGGGCGGCGGCGGCCGTCCCGATATGGCACAGGCCGGCGGGCCGGAAGGCGCAAAAGCCAATGATGCCATCACTGCCATCGAAACCGCGCTGGCCGGATAACCCCTCAACAGAAAAAAGCCGCGGCTTAACAGCGCGCGGCTTTTTTTATTTCGAAATTACCCTTGAAATCAGGCAGGTGTCACGCCCGCCGAGCCGTCTTCATCATCCAGACCTTCTTCCAGTTCAAGCGTACCGGTCGGATCCTGCTCCAGCAGATCAGCAACCTGCTCGTAAACATCGGCGTTGTCATTCATCTGCTCTTTTAAAGGCTCGTTCTGCTCGCCGACATTGCGGAAAAATCCGGCAGCATCGCGCAGCAATTTGACGGCCAGATCCGTATAAGTTGTTGTTGCCATTATCCTTCAATCCTTTTCAGTCAAAACGTTATTCGGTCAAGACCCCCTGTCTTTATCAAAGACTAACATAGGCTTTTCTCGATGTCATCTGCCTGCGACGTTTTTTTTAAGTTTTTAATCATTTATGTATAACCGATTGACGGATTTTATATTATGTAATATAATGTGACCGAAAACGGAAAAGATCATGACAGAGCAGACTATTACAGATTCCAATCAATATTTGCGCGATGCGGTTGCTGCCGGAGACCGGAAAGCCGTTGTCAAAGCGTTGCACAACGGTGCAGCAATCAATGCCCAGGACGAGGACGGACGAACGGCACTGCATCTTGCGGTAAAGAACCGTGACGATGCCATGGCCGCCGATCTTCTCAAACGCCGCGCCGACCCCAATATCGGCGACAAGAACGGCGACACGCCTCTGTTTTACGCTGCGCGTTCGGGGGAAGCGGGTATTGTTAAGCTGTTGCTGCAATATAAGGCCGACCCCGATCATCTGAATGCCGGCGGATCAACAGCATTGATCCATACCGCACATAACGATCACGCGGAATGTTGTGACCTTTTGCTCAAATACATGACGCAATATGACGTCAACCATCAGAACGGATGCGGCAATACTGCCGTCATGACAGCCGTATTAAGCGGACGTACCGAGGCGTTGGCCGTATTGCTGAAATACGACCCCGACCTGTCGCTTTGCGATGATAGCGGTCGCGATGCTTTTCAACTGGGCACGCAGTTCGATATGCTGGACGGCTACACGATGCTGGTTGATTTCAAGAAAGGGCGCATTGCGAAAACAGGGCAGGAAGAGCGTAAAAAAGCCCGTGCAGAATTTGCTCAGGCGCAAGGAAAACAAAAACAGCAGCAGCATGACAGCCGCCGTCTGCGCCATACCGCTTTGCGCAACTATCTGCGGCGCTGACCGCTTGCCCTTGCTTTTCTCCGGCGGCGTGCTATAGTCATTTCCAAATTTCATAAATACAATATTGAAAGGATTGCTCCCCATGG
>SKHU01000203.1 GCA_007116755.1 Alphaproteobacteria bacterium | reverse complement strand
GTTGAAAGCCTGTGCCAGACGTTTTTTCAAACCGTTGATTCCCGGCTCCGGCCGCGGGCCGTGCAGCAGATAATCTTCCAGCCGGTTGACAAGTTCCTGCGTTTCTTCGCGGGTTTTTCCCAGTGTCGCATAAGGGTGTTTCAGCGCGGAGAGCAGCGTAATCGGCGAAAGCTCATCCGCCGCCATCGCTGCCGTCAACCGCATCCAGATACCGGTTTTGGTATCGGATAAAGAGCGGTCGATCGAATCGGTGACATGGATGCCCCAGTGTTTCAGACGGGCGGCAACGCGGCGCGCCAGCGAACGGTCGGGTGTGACCAGCGCGGCGCTGCGGCCTTCTGTTTCAAGGGTTTCGCGCATTTTTAATGCGATGATACTGGCTTCCTGCTGTGGTGTCGAGCAGGTGGCCAGTTCCATACCCGTCAGGGCGCGCACATCAATCAGATGATCGGTTTTTGCCGTGTTTTTACGGGGCGGACGTTTTCCGGCGACGGGGACAGGCGCCTGTTCCAGTTTCAGCCATTTATCGGCGGTTCCGGCGGGGCGCATGGTTTCGGAGATCAGCTTGCGGCGCGCGGCAGCTGTTTCCTGTGCATTGATGATGCTCTTTTGTTTGGTTTTGCTGTCGCCGGGGTTCCAGTCGCCGACATCACTGCGCACCAGCGGCAGTTCGGACAGAATCTGTTTGATACCGTATTGCGGGTGCGCTTCGTCGATACTGTCCCAGCTTTCGTCATCAAGGTCGCAATCCAGACCCGGAAAAACGATCGATCCTTTTTCCAGACCGGCTACGGCGGAAATCAGATCAAGCTCCGCGTGGCTGACATGGGTAAAGCCGGCCATAATCACCGGATGTTTCGGGGGGGAATGTTTCCAATGCGCGGCCTGAATGCCGGTGACGGCGTTTTTATGATCCTGCGGGTCGATCATGCCCTGTTCGGCAAGAATTTGCGGCCAGCGCTCGGTCAGGATTTTCAAAAAGTCGCGGGTTTTTTTCCACTGTTCGGAAAATTCTTCCGGTGCCAGCGCTTCCAGATTTTTCAGTTCAACGCCGTGTTTTTGCGTAAAATCGAGAAATCGCCCGAGTTCTTCGCCCAGACGGATGGCTTTTTCCGGCGAGCTCGCCATGCCGGGCACGGCCATGATCTCTTTGGCCAGCAACAGCTTGCGTTGCAGCGGCGAAATGGCCGGCGGCAGATCCATCAGCGCCTCCGATAAAATCGGATCCTGTGCAATTTTCAGACTGGCGGCCTCATCGTCAAAATCACGCGGTGTGTAGATTTGCGGCAATACGGCCGATTTTCCACCCGACAGCCCGACAAAGGCCTCGCGCAGTGCCTGCGCATCGCGCCGTGTCGGCAGAATAACCGTATAATCAGCCAGTTTCAGCGCGTCTTCGCCGGTTTCACGCAAAATACCTTCGGCCAAAGCAGTGATAAAATCGCGTTCGGACGGAATATCGTAAACGGAAAACACGGGCGGCGTTTTTCCGCCTTCTGCGGAAGATCCGTTTTTTGCATCCGCATTATCGGCGTTTTTATGGGGGCGATCCGGCAGCATGGTGTTTCGGCCTTTTTTGTAAGGTCTTTCTGCGTTGCGGTTATAAAATTTTCTCTTATTATTGCTTATGACATTATAATATTGTTAACATATAGTCAAGGAAAACATTGCAGCGCTGCCGGAAAGAAACTGTGCCGACTATAGGCATGTCATCTTGATTTTCAAATGGAAACCGTGCAAATATGAACTCCAAGTATTGTTTTAAATGGCGAGTGCGGCTTACTCATGCGTTTTGGCAGGATATATGTGTTATGCATCGCGTTGTTTCTGATGCTGCCGCTTGCGGCTTGCGGGGATGATGGCGAAACTGTGACGCGGGAGGTGCAGTTCCGCGACGGCATGGCCTATCTGCCCGGTGACAATGAGCCGTTCACCGGCAAGCATATGATTTATTACCCGAACGGCCATAAAAAAACCGAAACCACCTATTTTTACGGGCGGCAATTTGGCATACAAACGCAATGGTATGAGAGCGGCAAAAAGCAATCGGAAGGAGAATTCCGTGATGGGCGGCGTTACGGCCGCCATAGCGAATGGTACGAAAACGGACAGATCAGATCACAGACCCAATATTATAACGACCAGAAACACGGGATGGAAACTATATGGTTTGAAAACGGCCAGAAACGCTCCGAAATCCATTACGCCTTCAACCAGAAAGACGGCCCTGCGCGCGGCTGGTATCAGGACGGGCGGGTGTTGTACGAGGATTTTTACCGCCGCGGGCGTCAGGTTCGGGATGTGGATACAAGGCCAAAATTTGACCCGGATGCGCATCTGGATAAATAGCCCCTTCCCCTGATATCCGGCATTGTTGCAGCGGCTTTGCCGGCTTGCAAAATTTGCACAGAAGTGTTATAATCACAGTTATAACAGCAACGCGTAACCAGAGGTCGCTATGCCCAGAACCGTTATCCGCAAAATCGGCAATTCCGTCGGCATTCTTTTGACAAAAGAACATCTCGCCCATCTTCAGGCCGAGGAAGGCGATGAGGTGTTTGTCATCAAAACCGAAGAAGGGCTGACCATTTCCGCCTATGATCCGGATTTTGCCAAACAGCTCGACAGCGCCGAGAAAATCATGAACAAATATAAAAACGCCTTGCACGAGCTTGCCAAATGACAGACGCAAAAGAACCGCTTTGGGTGAAAAAGAAACTTGTGCTGGCCATCCATCACATGTCGCTGGTACGGCATGGCGGGGCATTCGGTTTGCGTGACGAGGGGCTTCTGGAATCGGCGCTGGCGCGACCGGAAAATC
>SKHU01000275.1 GCA_007116755.1 Alphaproteobacteria bacterium | reverse complement strand
GTCGCACCGGAAACGGCAGCGGAAGAAACGAAAAAAAAAACAAAAACGGAATTCTGGCCGCATAAGCGCCCCGCACGCAAACCTGTCGCGGAAATCAGCCGCCCTGCCGCCCCGCCGCGAACTGATCCGCCAATCGATTCAAATGTCGTCCGCACAGAGCCGGATGCGCTGCCCGAAAATCTGGCGCGTGAAATGATGGGGCTGCCGCACCGCCGAGAAACACCCGCTGCCGCGCCCGCCGATCTGCCAGGCGAAGAGACTGCCAAACCCGCACCGCGCCCCGATACGGCTGCGGATAGAGCTGCGGATAAAGGTACTCCGGCCGATATTCCGTTGCCGGAACCGCGGCCTGAAACAACTGCCGCACCCGTACCCGCACCCGCACCCGCGGCAGTCGAAGCGCCCTATCGTGTCCGCGCCGCAGCCGATGATCCCGTGCGTCCCGCCGCCGCGCCTGTTCCCGTTGTGGCTGCAGAAGCGCTGCCGCGTCCCGAACCGGCACCGTCTGCACCGTCCGCACCGTCTGCTTTGGAATTGCGTCTGGTTTTTTCCGGCCATGGGAGCAGCATCACGCCCGACATGGAGAATACGCTGCAGCATATCACCCGCCGCATGTCCGAAGACCGCAATCTGCGCCTGCAACTACATGCTTTCGCCACGGGCGAGGGCGGCAATCCCAGCAGCGCGCGCCGTATCTCGCTGTCACGGGCGCTGAATGTGCGCGATTATCTTGTCCAGAGCGGCGGTATTCATACCACGCGCATGGATGTGCGCGCTTTGGGAGATGAAACGGATCATCATCCTGTTGACCGCATTGATTTTGTCTTTGTAGAATAAGGGCAGGAGAAAAGACAGGCCGGAAAGGAAGATGCGTTTTGACAAGAATACGGAATGTTTTATGCGCTCTGCTGTTTCTGCCGTTGATGACGACGGGTTGCGTTCCCAAAGATATTCCGCTTTCCTCGGCCTGGCGACAGCAACCGCAGACGGATGATTCAGCCTCTGCACAAAAATCTGCCGAATCTCCGGCCTTCCGTATGTACGCCGCCCCCGCATCTTCCGAAGAACCGCTGATTTCCTGCACTGTTTCCGAAGGGCAGGCGCGGTTTTCCTCCGGCTGGTTTCCGCTGAAAAACACAGATTTTGAAATTCGCCCCGGCACGGAGAAAACCTTTGCGGTTCAGGGGCGCAACCGCCGCGAGACCAGCAGTATTTTCGTACGTTTTGACCGCGGCGGGCAACGGCTGGTCTTCTGCCCGCGGGCACAGGACTTTCAAAAGGCGGACAGAATCGCCTGTTACAGCATTTATGCGCTGGAAGATGATTTCAAACCGGGGATCAAGCGCACATTTGACGTGCCTGATGCCGTGCGCGGCAGCGCCCTGAGTTGCAAATCCGTATAGGCTTTTATTTTAAATTTTAAAACAGACCCCAGCGCTTTTTGCGCGGCGGTTTTTGTTGGGACGGTTTTTCGGCAGGTTTCACGGCCTCTTTGCCCTGATCGCTATCCGCTTGCATATCCTGCTTTGTCGGCTCTGCTTTGGTATCCTGTTTTTCCGTATCCTGTTTTTCTGCCTCCGGTTTTGCAGCATCCTGTTCGGGCGCATCCTGTTTTTGTCCGCCCTGACCCTGTGCCTCGAGCGCTTCGGCCTGTTTCTTCAGCTCTTCCTGATAGGCGGCATCAAACGCGCCCTGCTGCTCGCGTTTTTTCACCGTATTGATCAGCACCTGCTGCAATCCCGTCAGATGGCGGGTTTTGTCGGAGAGATAGTATTTAAACTGCCGCTGCATATCCTCGGGCACAGTTTTAAACTGCTCTTTCAGTTTGAATTCCTGATCATCCTTGCCCGGCTCTTCGGTAAAGATTTTCTGTACGGCCAGCATGTGATCGACGGCGCGCTCAATCTCCGGCGCGACGGCATCAACGGGAATGAAATTCAGCATTCCGCCCGGTTGCCGGCGCTCGTCCAGATAGACAAAATCCGTCTGATACCCGCCCCCCATCTCGCCGAACAGCGAGGTGGACAACCGGCTGACACCCGCCGTCATATTGTCCAGCGTAATCATTGCATTGACCATCAAAAACTCGGCAGTGGCCGCCGTATCTTCATTCGCGGGCATATTCTGCACGGCAAAAACATATTTGCCCGTGATGTCATTTTCCAGCGGTTGCAGCGCTTTTTTCATTTCTTCCGCTCCGGGAACGCCGTCCAGCGCGCCAAGCGCCGTCTGGCTGCTGCTGATCAGCTTGCCTGCCGTGGTGGCTTTCCCCATGACACCGGCGGCGATCATGTTGGAGAGCGGCATCATCGGCGGCAATCCGGTTTGAATATCGGAGACAACGCGCGCGCGGTATTCGGGATCCTGCTCGATTTTCTCAAATACGGCGGAAAGCGGGAATGTCAGATTTTCACCCGTTTCGCCATGTACAAGCGTGACAAAAGCCGCGCGCACAGCACCGCGCGCCGCATCGACATTGCCCTGTGATTCAAAAAACTCCACAGCCTGCGGCAGCGGCACGGTTTTGATCTGTTGCTTGTCGCCTTCCGCAGCTGCGGCTTCGGCGGTTTTTTCCTGACCGTCGTCCGGTTTTTTACTGTCGGTTTTTTCCGCATCCCCACCGACCGGAGACAGCGGCACCTGCGCAATCTGGAACATGCTGTCCTTGGCGAAATAGGTTTCCACCTGATCGACAAGACTGTACGCGCCCCAGATCGTTGAATCGACCTGATAGCGCAGATTCTCGTCAAAATCTTCCTTGAAGCTTTCCTCGTCGTCGCGGTACTGGCCGTTCAGCGCCGAATAGACCAGAAACGGCACAGC
>SKHU01000284.1 GCA_007116755.1 Alphaproteobacteria bacterium | reverse complement strand
GCTTTTCCTTTTTATTCCATCGGGAAATCGGGAGGCGGAGCAGGGCGGACAGCCCTGCCTCACCCGTATTTTAATTTACATTTCTTAACAAGACGTGTATGAATGCGGTTATCGAAAATAAAAAACGGATGATCGGCATATGGTAGCCTTACAGCAGATCCTGCGGCACAAAACCCGCGCCGTTTCTGTCGGCGGCGTGCTTGTCGGCGGCGATGCGCCTGTGATCGTGCAAAGCATGACCAATACCGACACCGAAGACGCCGCCGCCACCGCAAACCAGATTAAAGAACTGTACCATGCGGGATCGGAAATCGTCCGTATTACAGTCAACACCGAAGCCGCCGCCCGCGCCGTGCCGGACATCAAAAACCTGCTTTTAAAAGACAATATCCGCGTACCGCTGGCCGGATGTTTTCATTATAACGGCCATATGCTGCTGACCGAATATCCCGAATGTGCCGAGGCGCTGGACAAATACCGCATCAATCCCGGCAATGTCGGTTTCGGAAAAAAGCGCGACAACCAGTTTGCCATGATGATCGAGGCCGCAATCCGCCACAACCGCCCCGTGCGCATCGGCGTCAATTGGGGCAGTCTGGATCAGAAAATGCTGGCGGCGCTGATGGATGAAAACGGCAAATCCGCCGACCCGAAATCCGCATCGGAGGTGATGCGCGAGGCGCTGGTGCGCTCCGCCCTTGACAGCGCGAAAGAGGCGGAGGAAATCGGTCTTGGCGGGGATAAAATCATTCTTTCCGCCAAAGTCAGCCGCGTGCAGGATCTGATTGCCGTGTACCGCGAACTGGCGCAACGCTCGGACTATCCGCTGCATCTCGGCCTGACCGAGGCCGGCATGGGGCGCAAGGGCATCGCCGCCTCCGCCGCCGCGCTTTCCGTGCTGCTGCAGGAGGGGATCGGCGATACGATCCGCGTTTCCCTGACCCCGCGCCCCGGCGAATCCCGCACCGAAGAAGTGCTGGCCTGTCAGGATATTCTGCAAAGCATGGGCTTGCGTTTCTTTGCGCCGCAGATCAGCGCCTGCCCCGGCTGCGGCCGCACGACCAGCACCGTGTTTCAGGAACTCGCGCAGGAGATCGAGAATTTTATCCGCGCAGAAATGCCGCAATGGAAAAGCGCCTATCCCGGCGTCGAGAGCCTGAATATCGCCGTGATGGGCTGCATCGTCAACGGGCCGGGGGAAAGCAAACACGCCGATATCGGTATCAGCCTGCCCGGCACGGGCGAAGCCCCCGTCGCGCCTGTTTTTATCGACGGCAAAAAAGCGCATACGCTGCGCGGCAAAAACATCGCGCAAGACTTTCAAAAAATTCTGCTGGATTATATCGCCGCCCGTTTCGGAAACGCCGCCCCGCACTCCGCCGCCCGGCACGGTTGATTGACATATAGCGCAATTGCTGATAAATTCTGCAACCCCGCCGCAATATATGCGCAACAGATTTTTAAAAGAGGTGTAACGGATGAAACTGCGTCTGACAGATGTGAATATCACGCCCTCCGAATACGAGCAGCGCCATATCTGGTCTTTTACCGGCACGGTCAAGGATGCGCCTGTGTCGTTCAGCTTTTATGACAGCGGCAATAACGCCGTTTATGAACCGGGTCTTGGCGGTTTCTATTATGACGGAAATATCGAAAACGCCGCCATGATTGAAGAAGCCATCGGCGACTGGATTTTTGATAACGAACACAAAATCGACTCGTTCAAAGCCGGCGATGTGATCCGTCTTGATCTGAAAAAAACGCATGCCTATCAGAACAGCCCGCGCAGCCTCAGCGATCTTGAATTGCTGGACGGTTTGCGCAAGGCGGCAAAATCCTGCGCCGGAAAACACAGCGATCCCGATGCTTTCCGCAAAATCAATTTTTACGACGAAAAAGAAAAAGAACTGCGAGAATTTCTGCGCGAGGCGGAATACCGTATTGCCAAAGACGGGCTGCGCCGCCGTTTCCAACTGCAAAATCTGGCCGCCGCTTTACACAATCTGCCGCAGGACAAACGCAACACCCCCGACGGATTAAAGCAGCTTGCCGCTGTCAAACCCGCCGACCGCCCCGCGCATCTGTCGCGGCAGGACGCATTGCGCAGTTTCCTGCGCCGCCGCTGATGTTTACGGGCAGGTCACCGTGTCTGCCGGAACACCGAGGAAATTCCCGAAAGTGATGCTGCCGGTATTGCCGAGGCCATCGGTGCAGACCGGCGCCGTTATCGGACCGGGCATCGTATTGCCGCCGCCGTCGGTCAGATTGGTATCGGTAAAGGATACACCGTGCGTTGCCGTGCCGTTGCCGACCTGCACATTCGTCAGCGACAATGTCGCGGCATTCGTAGAAATCGAAAACGCGCCCGTTCCGTTGAACTGAACGCCGTTCAGTGTTGCATTCGACCCGCTTGTGGCAAACAGACCGTTTGTTCCCGTATTGTTCACCGTGACATCATTCGCAACCAGCGTATTGGCACCGATGGAACTTAAACCCGCCTGTCCGGGAGAATTGATCGTCACATTGCTGACCGTCACGTTATTACCGCCTGCCCCGTCAAGGAAAACACCGTTATCGGCCGGGCTCGTGATTGTGCTGTTTCGTACCGTTCCTGTCGATCCGCCGCGGAAGGCGACCGCCCCCGCAGTTGAGTTCGAAATATTGACATCATCAACCATAATGTCTGTCGCGCCGCCTGCAATATTGACAGTCGTCGTCCCGCGCGTCAGATCCAGAGCCTGCAGGCTGACATTACTATTCGTGATGTTAAACAAATCTCCGGCAGCACTGTCAATGGTCGGTCTTTGTCCCTGAAAGGTCAGATT
>SKHU01000148.1 GCA_007116755.1 Alphaproteobacteria bacterium | reverse complement strand
TTCCTTTGCTATTGACTGCTAGATATTAAGTTGAAGGCCAGCCAAACCCGAATTTTCCAACATAGTACTTGTCGTATAGATATTGCAGATCGTCTTCTCTTTCTCTGTACGATCTAATCAAAGATTGCCCTCTTTTTTTTTCGTTCTTAGCTAAAGATGCCAATACAATTGCCATTTTTTCTAACCTAGACGCAGAGGAAGGTCGAGACCATTCGTCAATGTAACTTTTGTCTAAAACCGGAGGTATGTTCGCAGTAAAAACCTCGTCTAGTATTACTCTTCTTTTATTTTCATCTAGACCGTTTGTTTCGCCTACCCTGTATCCATATAACAACAAGACACCATTTTTTTGCCATTCCATTTGCTTCGAAAGCCCTATGTTTGAAGCGTACACTTTTGTGCTTGGCCAAACAAAGTACCCATCCTTATCGATGCTCCCCTCAAAACGCCTGAGAAATTCTTGGTTAATCTCATCAATTAACTTTCGAGCAGTTATAGAGAGTTTTGGGTTTTTCTTTGATAAAGATATCAGAGCGTCTCTATATCTATCAAATAGTGTATCGGTATCAAAATCACGCAATGTATTATGCGTTTCTTCTTTTTTCTGTGGTTCTTTTTTCTGTGGTTCTTGTTTTGTTTTTTGTGTTTCCTTGCCTTCACTGTTATTCTTGGGCTTAACAAGATCAATATATTCAATTGTAGAAAGAAATTTTTTCCAATCTGTCTTAGTCCACGGCAAGCCTAGTGGATTCTTTATTCCTTTTTCATCAAGGTCAGTTTTAGACGGCACTTCTAAGGCAAATACATCTTTTACAGAGCGCCAATAATCCATAGCATGTTTAGGGCTCTTAAATCCGAGTTCCTGGAGGTTTTGTACCGCCACTTCGTTAGCTTGCTTTCTATTGACCGATATTTTTTTCTTAGAGGAAGATTTCTTTGTCTTATTAATACGGACACCCCTGCTTTTACCGTATTTTTTTTTATCAGTTCGCTGTTTTTTTGACTTGAGGCTTAACTTTTTCTTTATTTCCTTCTTTTTTTTGTGTTGGGGGATTGACACCTTTTTCAGTGAAACGTCGAGTGTAATTTTAGGTGTATTATCATGTTTATGGCTATCGTCAGATACCAAACCAACTCTCATCAACGCATGCTGCATATCTGTGATAGCCAAATTATTCCCCAGTTTCGATTGTGAAAAATAATTAACAAACCAAAAGAGTTATATCAAGTCATAATTCAGGAGAAAGGGACAGATACAATTTACTCGTCACCCATTTTCAAGGCGGCGATAAAGGCGCTTTGCGGGATTTCGACATTGCCGTATTGGCGCATTTTCTTCTTGCCCTTTTTCTGCTTGTCCAAAAGCTTGCGCTTGCGGGAAATATCGCCGCCGTAACATTTCGCCGTCACATCCTTGCGCAGCGCCGACAGCGTTTCCCGCGCGATGATCTTGCCGCCGATCGCCGCCTGAATGGCGATTTTGAACATCTGGCGCGGAATCAGGTCTTTCAGCCTTTCGCACAGGTGGCGGCCGCGTTTTTCCGCCTGCGTGCGGTGGACGATCATCGCCAGCGCATCGACCGGCTCGGCATTGACAAGAATACCCATCCTGACCAGATCGTCTTCCTTATACCCGTCCAGCTCATAATCAAAACTTGCATAGCCGCGGCTGACGGATTTGAGGCGGTCGTAAAAATCGAACACGACCTCGTTCAGCGGCAAACGGTACACCGCCATCGCGCGCCCGCCGACATAAGTCAGGTCAAGCTGCTCGCCGCGCCGTTCCTGACACAGCTGCAAGATGCCGCCGAGATAATCGTCCGGCACCAGAATCGTCGCCTTGATCCACGGCTCTTCGATCCGCTCGATATAGACGGGGTCGGGCATGTCGGCCGGATTATAGAGCGCGATTTTCTCGCCTTTATTCGTATAAACGTGATAGACGACCGAAGGCGCGGTCGGGATCAGGTCAAGATCGAATTCGCGCTCCAACCGCTCCTGAATAATCTCCATATGCAGCAGCCCCAGGAAACCGCAACGGAAACCGAGACCGAGCGCGGTGGAGTTTTCCGGCTCGAAATGCAGGCTGGAATCATTCAGCGCCAGTTTGCCGAGACTGTCGCGCAGCTTGTCGTATTCGCTGCTGTCCACGGGGAACATACTGCAAAACACCATCGGCACGGAAGGCTTGAAACCGGACAGTTTTTCAGCACAGCGGTTTCTTTCATGCGTGATTGTATCACCGATACTTGTTTCCGTAATGGATTTAATGCCGCAAGTCAGATATCCCATTTCCCCCGCCGAAAGCTGCCCCGTTTTCACAAGCTTGGGGGTAAAAACCCCGACATGATCGGCATCATAAGTCGTTTTTGTATTCATAAAATACAGTTTTTCTTTTGCCCGCAACACGCCGTCCACCACGCGCAGCAGAATCACAACGCCGAGATAGGCATCATACCAGCTATCGACCAGCAGCGCCTTCAGCGGCGCCTCGCGCTCGCCTACCGGCGGCGGCAGGCGGGTGACGATGGCCTCCAGCAATGCGTCGATACCGATTCCGGTTTTGGCGGAAACTTCAATCGCATCGGAGGCATCAATGCCGATCACATCTTCAATCTGGCGCTTGACGCGCTCGACATCGGCGGCGGGCAGATCAATCTTGTTGATCACCGGAATAATCTCGTGATTGTTCTCGATGGCCTGATAGACATTTGCCAGCGTCTGCGCCTCCACACCTTGAGTCGCATCGACAATCAGCAGCGACCCCTCGCAGGCGGCCAGCGACCGGCTGACCTCATAGGCAAAATCGACATGGCCGGGCGTATCCATCAGGTTCAGCTGATAGTCTTCGCCATCCGGTGCCTTATGCGTCAGACGTACGGTCTGCGCCTTGATGGTAATGCCGCGTTCACGCTCCAGCTCCATGCTGTCGAGAACCTGCTCCTTCATCTCGCGTTCGGTCAGGCCGCCGCATGTCTGGATCAGGCGGTCGGCAAGGGTCGATTTGCCGTGATCGATATGTGCGATAATGGCAAAATTGCGGATACGAGACTGTTCGGTTGTCATTTTCTTTTCATTATTCTTGTGACGGGTTACACTGCTTTATAGAGTTTCTCACGAAAGATAGTGAAATTATGCGCAAGATACAATTGAATTTTTCCCTGCTCTGCGCCATTGCACTGACGGTCGTCATTCTGCTGGCCGCAGCAACCGCGGCGGAGGCAGTGCGCGACCCCGTACCGCTGCAGCCCGTACCGGAGAATCTGCAGGGACTTTGGGTCGCGCCGGATTGCCTCCGGCCGCGCGAATGGCATTTTTATTCCTCCTATTTTGTATTCCGCGCCGAAGACGGCAGCGAAACGGTCATGCAGCGCGCGGCAAAACTGCAGGACAAAAATGATTATACGGTTATCGGTTTTGATCCGCCGCACGGTGCCTCCCGCCCTGCCCGCGTATTGGAAGACGGTGTCATGGAAATGGTCAAGCTGGAAAGCGGCGCACCTCCGGCGCAAAAATGGAACGACCTTGCCGCTGTCGCTTTCTACGAATATATGCACTGCCTTGATACGGATCTGCCGGACGGTTTTGCCGAGATCATGCGCCGCTCCGCACGGCTGGATGCCGTTTATCCGGCCTGCCGCGAAAAAATTACGCCGGATTGCGCGCAAACGCTTTTCACCGCCTATCTGTCGCCCGACGGTGACACGTTGACGGAAAAAGAGATACGGAACATTCTGGAAGATATTGCGTTTTTCGGCGCACTGAACGATGCGTCCGGACACACATTGGAAACTGCGGATTTATCCCGCATCATTCTGCGTATCTTTGACCGCGACGGCTCCGGCGGCATCAGCCTTGAGGAACTGGAAACCCTGCAGAACCTCTGGGATCAGCCCGCGCTGACCGGCCCCGCAAAATACCGTCTGCAAAGATTACTGACACAAATTTCTCCAATTTTCCCTGCATTGGAGCATAAAGAATGAAAGCAGTTTTTAATATTTTTTTTCTCTGTTTTGTTTTTCTTTCCACCCCGGCTTATGCAACAGAACCCTGCATCCGGCAGACGCCGCAAGAGTTTTTACAAACAAAAACGGACTCCGACCTTATATTGCGTGCCGTTGTTGAAAACTACGCCAAAGACGAGCCGCACGGATGGACCGAGATCCGCGTTCTGGAAAGCTATAAAGGCACACCGCCTTCTGACACAATGCGCATTCACGAATGGACCAGCCATTATCACCCTCTTTATATCTACGATAAAGGAGCAGTCATGATCATTTTGCTAAAAAAGGACGGCCACCGCTATATACCGACCGATCTTGACTGGAGCAAATGTGTTCCCTCTGTCATCGGTCTGGGCGGCCGTGAAACTTTTTTCTGGCAGGGTGAAAATCTAAGCCGTGACGCCTATATCCGCGCCCGCCTCAATCCTGATCCCGACACAGAATAAAAATACCGCCAAACTCTGGATTTCCGCGGCATTTGTGTTATATTTCCTTTTGAAGAATCAAGACGCAAACAGCAAAGGAGCGGAACATGACAGAACAACACCAGTTTCAGGCGGAAGTCAGCCGTCTTTTGGATATTGTTGCAAATGCGCTTTACAGTGACCGCGATATTTTCCTGCGGGAACTTATCTCCAACGCCTCGGATGCCTGCGACCGCCTGCGCTATACGGCGCTGACCGACGCAACGGCCGCAAAGGATATTTCCGGCGCTTATGCGATCCGCCTTGCCGTCGATACCGATGCGCGGACACTGAAAGTCATCGATAACGGCATCGGCATGAACAAAGAGGAACTGATTGTCAATCTCGGCACGATTGCCCATTCCGGCACCGCCAAGCTGGTCGAGGAAATCGGCAAAGCCCGCAAAGAAGGGCAAAACAATGATGCCGTCAATTTGATCGGAAAATTCGGTGTCGGTTTCTATTCCGCCTTTATGGTCGCTGACAAGGTCGAGGTCATCAGCCGCAAAGCAGGTGAAGAAACAGCATGGATATGGGTTTCGGACGGGCGCGGCAGCTATACGATCGACGAAACGCTCAAAGACGATTGCGGCACGGAAATCACCCTGCATATCAATGACGAGGCCAGCGGCTATCTGCTGGAGGAAAAACTGCGCCAGATCGTCAAAAAATATTCCGACCATATCGATTTCCCGATCTATTTCGGTGCAGAGGGCGAAGGCGAGCCGATCAACAGCGCCTCCGCCCTGTGGACACGCCCGAAATCCGAAGTCACGGAAGAACAGTATAACGAATTTTACCGCCATATAAGCGGCGCGACCTCTTTTGACAATCCGTGGATGACGCAGCACTGGCATGCGGAAGGGACACTGGAATATACCTGCCTTTTATATATCCCCGGCATGAAACCCTTTGATCTGTATGATCCCAAACGCGAGAACAGCGTCCGGCTTTACGTGAAGCGCGTCTTTATCACCGACCGCGTCGAAGGGCTGGTGCCGCCCTTCCTGCGTTTTCTGCGCGGCGTGGTGGACAGTCAGGATCTGCCGCTGAATATCAGCCGCGAGATGCTGCAGACCAACCCCGTTGTCACCAAAATCGGCAGTGCACTGACGCGCCGCATTCTGGAGGAACTCCGCAAAAAAGCCGAAACCGACCCGAAATCCTTTGAAGATTTCTGGGCGCTGTTCGGCCCTGTTATCAAGGAAGGGCTTTATGATGCACATCAATACCGCGCCGAACTGAACAAGGTCGTGCGGTTTTATTCCAGCGAATCCGATGGTCTGGCAAGCTTTGACGACTACATCGCCCGTATGCCGGAAGGCCAGAAACACATTTATTACCTGTCCGGCCCCGATCTAGAGACGCTGCGCAACAGCCCGCAACTGGAAGGCTATAAGTCACGCGGCATCGAAGTGCTGTTCATGACCGACACAATTGATGAATTCTGGCTGCCCGTTGCGCATGATTACGACCAGAAAACCTTTAAATCCATCACACGCGGCGGTGCCGAAGAACTGGCGGAAATCAAGGCCAAAGAGAACGACAAAAAATCCGGTAAAAAATCAAAAAAACCGGCAACGCCCGACCGTGCAAAGCTGGAAAAAGACCTTGCCCCCGTCATGGAAAGGCTGAAAGAAATCCTTGAAAACGAGATCAAGGACATCCGTATCTCCGAACGGCTGACGGAAAGCCCTGTCTGCCTTGTCGCGCAGGAAAACGATGTTGATCTGCATATGGAACGCATGCTCAAGAAAAATCAGGGCTATGAGGAATTGTCCAAACGCGTCATGGAAATCAATCCGAACCATGCGGTGATCAAAAAGCTGAAAAAACTTGTCAAGAACAACAAGGACAAAAAGATCGTCACCGATACGGCGTTTCTGCTGCTGGATCAGGCACGGATTATTGAAGGCGACCCGCTGCCCGACCCGGCCGGTTTTGCCAAACGCATGTCACGACTGATGGAACAGGGGCTGCTGAAAAATTAAGCCGCGGGTATTTCCCATCCGTCCTGATAGACGGTTTCGCGGAAATAGGCTTTGGCCTCTTCAAAGGCGCTCTTGATGTCTTTCAATATCGCGGCACGATCATCGCGCGTGGCAATCTGCATTTTTTGTGCCTGTGCGCATAATGCCTGCATTTTATAAACTCCCGCAGCACCGGCACCGCCCTTCATTTTATGCGCCATTTCCGCCCAGTCATCATTCGAACCGGATGTGCAATATTGCGCCATCTGTTTTATATCCTGCTGCGCCTGTTCAAGGAACACATCTATCAGCTCCCGCATTTCTTCAACCGTATCGGCGTAAGATGCCGGAATAGAAAAATCGACAGGCGGAGTTTCTTTTGCCTTCTTGGCGGTTTTTCCGGATTCTTGTTTTGCCCCGCCACGGTCATTCTCTTCCGACAGCCGGATATAGGCGGAAAGGGTATCCCGCATATCTTGTGCGTCTATCGGTTTGGTCAGATATTCATCCATACCCGCCTCCAGACATTTTTCCCGTGTTCCCGCCATCGCATCCGCCGTTAAAGCGATAATCGGCACCCGTTTCTTTTTCTTCGTCCGTTTTTCAAAATCGCGTATGGCACGCGCCGCCTGATAGCCGTCCATCTCGGGCATATGGCAGTCCATCAGAATTATATCAAATGCGGCATCATCCTCCTGATAAGCTGCAACAGCCTGCTCACCGTTTTCGACCATCACAATATTGCCGACAGACAGACGCTGCATAAACTTCCGGATAAAGGCCTGATTAAGCGGATGGTCTTCCGCAATCATCATCTGCGCTTTTTCTATGGCGGGACGACGTGTGGAGCGGCGCTTTGTCTGTTTCTGCCGGGAGGCATTTTTCTTTTGCATTTCTTCCTCTTCCTCCGGATGTTCCGCAACCTCGAACGGCAGGGTAAACCAGAATTCAGCCCCTTTCCCCGGCTTGCTTTTCACGCCGATGATGCCGTCCATCAATTCGACCAACTCTTTAATAATGGCCAACCCCAGACCTGTGCCGCCGTATTTGCGCGTAATCGTTTCATCCGCCTGCGTAAATTTTTCAAAAATCGTTTCCTGTTTTTCTTCCTGAATGCCGATTCCCGTATCTTTGACCGTACAGGACAGCTCGATCAACGCCGCCGTCACATAACGGTAGTTGACCGTAATATCAATACGCCCTTCTTCCGTATATTTGATGGCATTACTGATGAGATTGACCAAGATACGCATGACCCGCGTCGGATCACCTTTTAAATACGGCATCTCGTCATCGTTCTGCGTATAGGAATATTGTAACGACAGACCTTTATAACTGGCAAGCGGTGCCAAGGTTTCCACAACCTCCGCCAGCAGTTTTCGAAAATCAAACGGATATTTTTCCAGAATAAGGCTGCCGGCCTCAATTTTTGAAACATCCAGAACATCGTCAACGAGATCTAGCAGGGATGATGCGGATCTGTTGACAACTTCAATCATTTCCAAGGTCTCCTTGTCCAAATCATCATCATCCTGAAGAATGCGGATCATACCCAAAATACTGTTCAACGGTGTACGGAATTCATGGCTCATTTTTGCGAGGAATTCACTCTTGGCCTGACTGGCCTGCTCTGCACGCAGTTTTGCTGCCTCCAAATCCAGCTCTTTCTGTTTTTGTTCGGCCACATCCCGGATCAAAACAATAAAAACCGGCTCTCCGTCAATGGTCACGATCGTTGCGTTAAAGACAACCGGCGTTTTCGTCCCGTCTTTACGCAATCCGTCCATCTCGATATCTCTGCCGATCAGCGGTGATTCTCCTGTTCTGAAAAAACTGTCCATACCGCTACGGTGGAGAGGTATAAATTCTTCAGACATCAACATTTCAATAGAGCCGCCGATCAACTCTTTTTCCCGATATCCGGAAATCTTCTCAGCACTGCGATTGACCGTCAAAATCTTTTCATCTTTATCCATGGTAATCACGCCCTGCGCCATATTTTCCATGATGGCTGCCAGACGCGCTTTTTCTCCCCGAAGACGATCGCGGGTTTTGACGATATCCTGTGTTTTATCCCAGATAAGGTCTTGCAGATTGTTACGATGCTCGTCCAAAGCTGTGCGGGACACCTCCAAAGGCCGGACAATAAAAAAGCGCGCATATAAAATCGTCAATAAAAACAGAATACTACCGACAATTAAAACAACCCGGTTTTTATGATATGCTTCACTGTTTTGTCGCTCAAGCCTTTCCTGCAAGATACCTACGGCCCTGTCCTGTGCCGTGACAGCCGCAGCGGTAAGAATATTCAGCTGCGCCTGTTTGTCCGCATTGCCCGTATCCGGCATCGAATCAAGAATTTCCGCTGCAAAATCCCTCAATTCCATCCATTGCGACAGGGCCTCACCTATCGCCACCCTGACTGTTTCCCTCTCAAAACCGGACATATCGGTTTTTGCCGAGGCATCGGCGGAATAAATAATCTCGCCTCCTTCTAAAAAAGCGTTAAAATTGGCATTGATCCACGCTTCCTGCTGATGGGCGGTTTCGGTATATGCTGCCGCGCGCTGCAGGTCATTTTGCGCATGGGCATAAGCCGCCGCAGATACCTGCCCCCCGTAAGATGTCATCAACATCCTCTGCAAACTGACGGCATTCAAAACCCGGCCGTCTTGCGCATAATTGCGTAAATTATCACCGACAAAAACAAACGACCCGACCAGCAAAAGCAAAAAAATGCTGAGCAACGCACACAGTTGCCAAAAAATCGCCCGGCCGGAAGAAGCCCACCCTGTAAACAGCATATCCGGATCCATGGCATTGCGGTAAAAGCCCAGCGTCAGGGCAACGGCAAAAACCGCTGTACTGATGATAAAAACAGTCGCCCCCAGCACGGCAAAGCTTTGATCGGGATCATAGCGGCAATCCGCCCATGGTATGAAAACAGCAGCCTCCATCCCCGTATAATGCATCCCGCAAATTGCCGCCCCCATCACCGCCGCTGCCAAAATCTGCCATAAAACGGGATTCCTGCCTTCGTACCGCCCCAGCTTAAAGACAATCAGCAGCGCCGCGGCAGAGGCACCGATGGCGATAAGCAGCGACAGGAAAAACAGCCCCGGCGTATAATATAAATCGGCATCCATTTGCATCGCGGTCATACCCGTGTAATGCATAACGCAGATTGCCGCTCCCAGCAAAACCGCACCTGCAAACAACCCCGCAGCTCTGAGATGGAACCCCCAGCGCACAACGGCCAAAAAACCGTAGGCGATAACGACAGCAACCAGCATGGACAATGCCGTCAAGCCGGCATGATAGGACACGGCCATCTCCATTTTATAGGCCAGCATTCCGATAAAATGCATTGCCCATATACCGGTTCCAAACGCCAGAGCGCCGCAGACATGCAAAATTGACCGCCACCGTTCCGTCTGTGCGTTATAAATATCAACGGCAAGACGCAGCCCGGAAAAAGACCCGAGCGTCGCAATCACATAAGACAAAACAACGAATAAAGGCTTATAGACACCGTGCTCTGCCGTTTCAGGAACATCATCCCAAAAGAGAAAATTTCCTGAAAACAGTCCGGCAATGGTCGCAATAACATCCATGAGGAATAAAAACAATGCGTTTTAAGATTAAGAGAAAAATATTTTAAAATATGCTATAATATGTTTGACGCTTTCTTTATCGAAACACGTATAGGACAGCATAACAATGTTTAATCGAGAATGAAACCAATGAAAATACTTGTGGTTGATGATGACGATTTTTTGCGGGCTCTGGTCAAAAAAGCGCTGCTGTCACAGGGATATAAAGTGATGACCAGTTCCAATGGGCTGGATGCCATGGGAAAACTGAAAAATTTTTCTTTCGATGCCATTGTCACCGATAACGTCATCCCTTATGGCGGCGCGCTGCCGATTGCGGAATATCTGCGCCAAAACGCGCCGCAACTGCCCGTTTTGGTCATCAGCGGCGGGATGCCGCCCTCCGCGCGGCAGGAAGACTCTTCCGCAACCATCCCTGCCGGACATATCCTCTATAAACCTTTTAAAAAAGACGAATTGCTTGCCGCTCTCGGCAGCGTTGTTGCAGCCGCCGCATAAACAGCCATTATTGTTTGATAAACTGGAATTCGATATAAGTACCGCCCGGATTGGAGGTGCTGAAATTGCCATCAATTGTGCCGGATGCCGTCGCACCGTCAATACGTCCGCCGATAAAAACCGTATCCTGCGTCACCGG
>SKHU01000103.1 GCA_007116755.1 Alphaproteobacteria bacterium | reverse complement strand
AATCCGTGTCGAAGACATCCGGACAGAAAAAATCTGCGGCAAAAAAAGCGGACGGGCGTAAAACCGGAAGAGGTAAAAAATGAGCGCAGAAGACGGCAGCATACCGCCCGAAGGCGCGCATATGGATCTGGTCAGCCATCTCACAGAGCTGCGTCAAAGGCTGTTATGGTGTGTTGTCGCAGTGCTGGGCTGTGCATCGGTCTGCTATTTTTTTGTTGAAGAGATTTATGCCTTTCTGGTGCAGCCGCTGGCCGATACGCTGGACGGCGAAAACCGCCGCCTGATCTATACCGGTCTGGCCGAGGCGTTTCTGACCTATTTGAAACTGTCGTTGTTTGCCGGGCTGTTCCTGTCTTTCCCTCTGATTGCCGTACAGATCTGGAAATTTGTCGCTCCGGGCCTGTATCGGGACGAGAAAAAAGCCTTTCTGCCGTTTCTGGCCGCAACGCCGGTTTTGTTTCTGGCCGGAGCGGCCTTTGCCTATTATCTGGTGTTTCCGCTGGCATGGGCGTTTTTCGCCGGGTTTGAACAGCCCGCAGGCGGCGCGGGCGCAGCAGGCATGGCGATTGTGCTGGAGGCGCGGGTCGGGGAATATCTCTCCCTTGTCACAAAGCTGGTTTTTGCATTCGGCATCTGTTTTCAATTGCCTGTGCTGTTGACGCTGATGGGGCGTGCGGGGATGGTGACGGCGGGCGGGCTGCGCGAAAAACGGCGCTATGCGATTATTCTTGTCTTTATTGTCGCAGCAGTGCTGACGCCGCCCGATATTATCAGCCAGATTGCGCTGGCGCTGCCGGTGCTGCTGCTGTATGAGGCGTCAATCCGGCTGGTCGGGTTTTACGACCGCAAGAAAACATCATCTTCGGAAACATCCTCGTCTTCGGTATAGTCGTCTTCCGTGAAATCGCGTGCGGGATAATCGGCGACGATCTGATATTCCGCGCCGTCCTGATGCAGAAAACTCTGGTAAAGATGGAACTGCGTTGCAGGGATGCCGCGCAGGGAAAACATCGCATTATGCTCCAAAAACGGCGTAATATCCCGCATCGTATGTTTTTTCGGGCGGGCGAGCGTGATATGCGGCAGATAATCGCGGGCAAAGCTTTTTTCCGTCAGGCCGAAATCGAATCTGCCGTTGAGTTTACGTGCAAACTCCATCAGCGGCGGATCGGGGGCAACGCGTATCCAGAGATGCGTGCAATATTTGCCTTTCTTGAAATAGCCCGCACCGTCAAGGTCGTAGCGGAAGCTTGTGAAATCGACCTCGGAGAGCAGAAGGTCAAGATCGGGCAAATCTTCTTCCGCGACAAGACCGAGAAAGCGCAGTGTGATGTGAAAGTTCTCCGGCGGAATCCAGCGGATGCCGTCAATGCCGTATTGCAGCCGCAACAATTCTTTTCGGATATTTTCAGGCGGCGCAATGCCGATAAACAGGCGGCGCATTGTCGTCATGTTAATCCTCCTTCGCCTTCCGGTTTTAAGGGCAGGGATTGGGTCTGTCCTGATGCACGGCGTCGATTGCGGCAAGTACATCGGCAGACAATGTAAGACCGGCCGAGCCGATATCGGTTTTCAGCTGTTCCATTGTCGTTGCGCCGATAATGTTCGATGTCAGGAAACGGCGGCTGTTGACAAAGGCCAGCGCCATCTGCGCCGGATCAAGCCCCGCCTGCTCTGCGATATCGACATAGCGCCGTACGCATTCCTCCGCATGCGGCTTTTTGTAGCGCGAACCGCGCGGGTCGATGTCGCGGCGCGATCCTTTCGGCACTTTGCCGTCCAGATATTTTCCGGTCAGCGTGCCGCCCGCCAGCGGCGAATAAGCCAAAAGGCCGCATTGTTCCTGCAGCGAGACTTCCGCCAGCCCCGTTTCATAGGTGCGGTTTAAAAGATTATACGGGTTCTGCACGGAGACAACGCGCGGCAGGCTGTGTTTTTCGGCAATGTTCAAAAATGCCGTTGTGCCCCACGGTGTTTCATTCGACAGGCCGATATGGCGGATCACACCTTTTTTGACGTATTCGCCGAGAATTTGCAATGTTCCGAGAATGCGCTGTTTTTCATTCTCGCGGATTTCCGCATCTTCGGGAAAATCATGACGGCCGAAACTGTTGACTTCGCGCTCCGGCCAGTGCAGTTGATACAGATCGATATAATCGGTTCGCAGCCGTTGCAGACTGCCTGCGACGGCGGCATCGATATGCGCGCGGCTGAAATCGCGCTCCCCGCCGCGAATCCACGGCAGATGCGTGCCCGGCCCTGCAACTTTTGTAGCAATGATGATTTGATCGCGGTTTTTTCTGGCTGCAAGCCAGTTGCCGGTAATCTCTTCCGTGCGTCCGCATGTTTCTGCGGTCGGCGGGATGGCGTAAAGCTCTGCCGTGTCAAAGAAATTGACGCCGTGATCTACGGCGTAATCCATCTGGGCGAAGCCTTCCTCTTCGGTATTCTGCTGTCCCCATGTCATTGTCCCAAGACAAATCACACTGACGTCAAGATCGGTATTGCCCAGCTTTCTTTTTTCCATTTCACCCTCCGTCATTTGCTTGTTTCGGTTTTTGTAACATGTCATTATGTGCCGGTACGTGTCCAGCATAAACGAGCGATAAGGGGTGTTTCAATATGGTTGAACTGGTTATTTTTGACTGCGACGGTGTGATCGTGGACAGCGAGATCGTTGTGAACCGCAGCAATGCGGCGGTGAAGACGGAACTCGGCTATCCGATTACGGTCGAGGAGCATATCCGCATTTTCTGCGGGCAGGGGCCCGACAGTCCCGTAACGCAGGAGGCATGGGCAAAACTGCCCCCGGAATATCCGCAAATCGCCTATCGGCGCAGTTTCGAGCGTCTGCAGGAGGAGCTT
>SKHU01000144.1 GCA_007116755.1 Alphaproteobacteria bacterium | reverse complement strand
GGCCGAAACTGTTGACCTCGCGTTCCGGCCAGTGCAACTGGTACAAATCGATATAATCGGTTTGCAGCCGTTTCAGACTGCCAGCGATTGCGTTATCTATATGTTCGCGGCTGAAGTCGCGTTCGCCGTTGCGTATCCACGGCAGATGCGTTCCCGGTCCCGCAATTTTGGTGGCCAGAATAATATTGTCACGGTTTTTGCGTGCGGCAAACCAGTTGCCGATAATCTCTTCCGTGCGCCCGTATGTTTCCGCCATCGGCGGAACAGCGTACAGCTCTGCCGTGTCAAAGAAATTTACGCCCTGCTTGACGGCGTAATCCATCTGGGCGAAACCTTCTTCTTCCGTATTCTGCTGCCCCCATGTCATTGTGCCGAGGCAAATCAGGCTGACATCGATATCCGTCTTCCCAAGCCGTCGTTTTTCCATTCCGCTCTCCGTTATTTTCTTGTTTCAGATGATGCCATAACATGTCATTATGTGCCGGTACGTGTCCAGCATAAACGAGCAAACAGGGGTGTTTCAATATGGTTGATCTGGTTATTTTTGACTGCGACGGTGTGATCGTGGACAGCGAAATTGTCGTCAATCGCAGTAACGCAGCGGTGAAGACGGAACTCGGCTATCCGATTACGGTCGAAGAGCATATCCGCGTTTTTTGCGGACAGGGGCCGGACAGCCCCGTAACGCAGGAGGCATGGGCAAAACTGCCCCCGGAATATCCGCAAATCGCCTATCGGCGCAGTTTCGAGCGTCTGCAGGAGGAGCTTGAAGCGATCCCGCATATCAAAAACGTCTTGGCAGGGCTGGATTTGCCATTCTGCATGGCCTCCAACAGTGCCATGGAAAAAATTGATTTCATGCTAAAAATGACGGAGATTTTCCCGCTGTTTGAGGGGCGGATTTTCAGCAGCGAAATGGTGGCACGCGGCAAGCCGGAGCCGGACGTCTATCTGCATGCGGCGGAAAAAATGGGCATCGATCCCGCCCGCTGCCTTGTTGTTGAGGACAGCGTGCCGGGCGTGACGGCGGGTGCGGCGGCGGGGATGACGGTGCTGGGCTTTACCGGCGGCAGCCATCATGCGCATATGGAGATCGGCGATATGCTCCGCGATCTGGGCGCACAGGAGATTTTCGACGATATGAGCAGATTGCCGGAACTGATTGCGCATTTCCGCGCAAAACAGGCGTAAAATCGCGTTTAATGGCTTTTCTTTTTGGTTTGCCGTGCTAGAATACCGCATTATCTTTTCAGGACAGGATCTATTTGTGAAGGAGAAAGGCGAGCCATGAAGTTTTCTATTGACCGTTCCGACCTGCTGCGAGCTTTGAGCCATGTGCATACGATTGTCGAGCGACGCAACACAATCCCCATTCTGGCGAATGTTCTTCTGAAGGCCGAGGACGGCATTTTGTTTCTGAATACAACGGATATGGATCTGGAGGTTTCCGAAAGCGTCCCGGCGACAGTTGACAAGCCGGGGGCGACGACGGTTGCGGCCAATACGCTTTATGACATCGTCCGCAAATTGCAGGACGGCGCGACCGTCAGTCTGGAGCTTCCGGCGGGAGAAAACCGGATGCTGGTCAAATCCGGCCGCTCGGATTTTCGTCTCGGTTGTCTGCCGGTCGAGGATTTTCCGCAAATGTCGCGTGACGGCGATATGCCGCATAAATTCTCTATTCCGGCCTCGCAGCTGCGTATGCTGATCGACCGCACGCGTTTTGCCATTTCCAACGAGGAAACCCGCTATTACCTGAACGGCATTTTTATTCACGCGACGGAAAGCAACGGCAAGCAGGTTTTGCGCGCTGTGGCAACGGATGCACACCGTCTGGCACGGTTTGAAATTCCGCTGCCCGCCGGTGCGGAAAACCTGACATCGGGTGTGATTATTCCGCGCAAAGCCGTCGGGGAAATCCGCAAGCTGATCGAAGAGGCGGGCGACAATATCGAAATCGCGCTGTCGGATACGAAAATGCAGTGCAGCTTTGATCATATCTCGCTGACAACAAAGCTGATCGACGGCACGTTTCCCGATTACGAGCGCGTCATTCCGAAAAACAACGACAAAATTCTGGTGATCAATCCTGCGGTTTTTGCAGGCGCAGTGGATCGCGTTTCGACGATTGCCACGGAAAAATCCCGTGCTGTCAAACTGACGCTGAACGGCAAGACGCTGACACTTTCGGCGACCAGTCCGGAAAGCGGCAGCGCATCTGAAGAAATTGAAGTGACGTTCGATTCCGATCCGGTGGAGATCGGCTTTAACGCAGCCTATCTGATGGATGTGGCCAAACAGATGGAAAGCGACGGCTGCCGCCTGACGCTGGCCGATTCCGCCTCGCCGACGATTATTCAGGATGTCGGAGATGAAAACGCCCTTTATGTGCTGATGCCTATGCGCGTTTGATGGGGCGCGTTTGACGGGGCGTGTCTGACTGAATGCATGACGGAGTGCAAGTCGATGGAAAAGACACAGAAAAAAACGCAGAGTGAAGGCGACGTATCTTGTTGTTTTCCAGAGCGTATTCAGCAATTGCCGCCCTTTCACTGTCGCTTTGATGCGTATCAACTGGATGCCGAAAATTGCCGCGTATTGTTTGCCGTCTATCCTGCCGGCAGCGATATCGAACCTCATACACATGACACGGAGAACTGGGGTGTCGTCACCAAAGGCGAAATGATCCTGACGGTGGAGGGGGAGGAAAAAACCTACCGCCCCGGCGACTGGTATCACGTTCCGGCGATGGCCGAACATTCCGCCCGCTGCAACGTAGATACCGAACAGATCGAGTTCTGGTTTATACCCGCGCCTTCTGAGTAGAAATCTGGCCGCCCGCACCCTTATTTTTGAGACGCTTTTACTTT
>SKHU01000028.1 GCA_007116755.1 Alphaproteobacteria bacterium | reverse complement strand
ATCCTCTGGCCGCTGCCCGAACGCCAGCCTTATGAAGATATGTTTGTCAATTTCGGCTATTCGGGCGAAGCATATTTTTTGATGGAGATCGTCCCGCCCGCAGAGATCGCGGCAGAGACGGTGACAATCACGGCGGATAAGCAATGGCTGGTCTGCGAGGAAATCTGTATCCCCGAAGACGGGCGCTACAGCATAACATTGCCGGTGCGCAACGCGGCGCAGCCTGCGCATGAAGATTTTTTTGTTGCGGCGCAGGCGCAACAACCCGCTGCAAAAGACTGGACGGCGCGTTTTGCCGTATCAGGCGGCGTTTTCACGGTGGAGATTCCGGCGGGTCTTGCCCTCTCCGAAGGGGACAGCGTATCGTTTTTTCCGGTGGAATGGGGGTTGATCGACAATCTCGCCCCCCAGAACGCGCAGGTTGAGGGCGGAAAGCTGATTGTCCATGTCAAAGCCGGAGACCGCGATACCGGCGAGATAGAGACGACCGAAGCGCTGCTGCGTATCGACCGCGCAGACGGCGGAACGGAAGGTTATGCCTTCAATGTGCATAAAAGCGCTGTGCCGCTTGCCGCACCGCCTGATTCCGGCGGGCGTATTGCGACAGGCGGATTTTTGCTGCATCTTCTGTTTGCGCTGATCGGCGGCATGATCCTCAATCTGATGCCCTGCGTGTTTCCGGTGCTGTCCTTAAAGGCGCTCAGCCTTGTCAAACACGGCGGCGGGCCGAAAGCGGTGATGCACGGCATCAGCTATACGGGCGGGGTGGTCGGCGCGTTTGCCGTTGTGGCAGGGGCGCTGCTGGTCTTGCAGGGCTTCGGCAGCGGTGCAGGCTGGGGATTCCAGTTGCAAAACCCGTATGTGATTCTGTTTCTGGCCTATCTGATGTATTTGATCGGGCTGAATTTGTCCGGATTTTACGAGATTTCCGTCAGTATCGGCAGCGCAGGGTCTTCGCTGGCGCGGGATGAGGGATATAAAGGCAGTTTCTTCACCGGCATTCTGGCCACGGTGCTGGCCACACCCTGCACCGCGCCGTTTATGGCGGCGGCGATCGGCTATGCGCTGCTGCAACCGCCTGTGCAGGCGATGAGTATTTTTATCGTGATGGGCTTCGGGCTGGCGCTGCCCTATCTGGCGCTGAGCATTTTTCCACAATTGCAAAAGGCGCTGCCGAAACCGGGGGCATGGATGATCCGGTTCCGCCAGTTTCTGGCCTTTCCGATGTATCTGACAGCGGTCTGGCTGATCTGGGTTCTGGGGCAGCAGGCCGGTATTGACGCCGTGTTCGCGGCGCTGGCCGGATTTGTTGCCGTGGCATGGATGTTCTGGATGAAGGATGCGAAAAGAAATATCTGGTCGCGCGGTTTTATGATTCTGCTTGCCGTCAGCCTTGCCCTCAGCATTGTCAAAATGCCTGTGCCGCGGGACAGCGCTGTCGCGGTTGAAGAATTTTCCTTTTCTCAGGAAACCGTTGACACGCTGTTGGCCGAAAGCGACGCCCCTGTTTTTGTCAATATGACCGCGGCCTGGTGCATCACCTGCAAGGCCAATGAGCGTGTTGCCCTATTTACGGAAACGGGGCGGGCGCTGTTCGCGGAGCATAACGTTATACTTGTGACGGGGGACTGGACGCGTTATGATGAGAATATTACGGCTTATCTTGAGAAATATCAGCGCAGGGGTGTGCCGCTTTACGTTTATTACGGCCCGCGCGATACGGAAACGGGGACACGCCCCGCGCCGTACGTCCTGCCGCAGCTTTTGACACCGCAGATTTTGCGCAATGCGGTCAAGGGTCAATCACAATAGAGGAAAAGCGCAAAACAAAGAGCAGAAGGAGAGGAAATATGCTTAAACATTATATGATTTTGGTTCTGGCGAGTGTCAGCTTGGGTATGATGGCCTTTGCCAAACATGCCGATGCGACGGAAAGCAGTCAGGTTGCCGAGCTTGGCAAACCGGCACCGGATTTTACGCTGACCGATATTTACGGCAACGACGTGACGCTGTCGTCCTTTGAGGGGCAGAAAGTCGTGCTGGAATGGACGAACCACAAATGCCCGTTTGTGATCAAACATTACGAGCCGGGCAATATGCAGAATATCCAGCGCCGCGTGATTGAAGAGGAAAACGGCGTATGGCTGACGATTATTTCCTCCGCCGAAGGCAAACAGGGCTATGTGACGGCGGAAGAGGCCAAAGAAATCCTTTCCGGATACGCCTATGAGCCGACGGCAAAACTGTTTGACACCTCCGGCGATGTCGGTCGAGCTTACGGGGCGCAGACCACGCCGCATATGTATATCATCGACGAGGACGGCAAACTTGTCTATCGCGGCGCGATTGACGACAACAGCAGCCACCGTCCCGAAACGATCGAAGGGGCGCTGAATTATGTTGTGGCCGCGCTGGATGATATGAATGCGGGCAATGCGATCACCCATGCGGATACGCGTCCGTACGGTTGCTCCGTAAAATACTAAAAACGTTCATTTGTTTCTAGAGAAAGGCGGGAGGTTATCTTCCGCCTTTTTCTTTATTCTTTGTCTATTTCTTTTGCGGGACGCCAGCCGCCGCGCCATACCGCATAGGGCAGGATTTCCGCAGGATGGCCGTTATCGTGAAACCAGCTATCCAGCACGTAGATATCGCCGTTTTCGGTATCCTCAAGCCTGACGGCGCGGTGCGGCCAGCCGCGGAAGAAAAACCCGCGATGCGCCTCGCCCGTAATGCGGTGATGGCGGATCAGTCCGGCGCGTTCAAACAGGGTGAAATACACGGCGGCGTTCATTGTCTCGTCTTCGCAATCCATCTGCCCGTCGCGGAAGGCGGCCTGAAACGTGCCCGCCCGGTTGCGGTCGGTTCCGGTTTGCGCGCCGGAAAACCGTTCCATT
>SKHU01000252.1 GCA_007116755.1 Alphaproteobacteria bacterium | reverse complement strand
CGGCGGTGATGCGGTCGCCGGGGCGCAGCGCGGCGAAAGCCTGCGTTGTCGGGCTGCCCGCCATGAGTTTGATATGAAAGCTCAGCAGCGGGTCGTCCTCCGCCCCCGCCAGAGAATAGGCGCGCGGCGCCTCCATGCCCGGCGCATGCAGCAGCGCATATTGCCCTGCGGCAAAACGGCGCGGCGTGTCGGGGCGGCAGTGCAGGATCAGCGTTTCCGCCGTTGCGCGGAGAATTTCCTCGACAATGCAGCCGGTTTCTTCAGCGAAAGGGATATTCATGGCACGGTCTTTAAAATATTCTGTTTTTTTATATTTTTTGCAACATCAAGGAAAATAGGTATTTTTTGCGGGAAAGTCTAGGGGCAGAGTTGATTAATTTTCTCCTGTTTCATCTTCTGTTCCCGTCATGTTTTCAGCACCGCTATCGTCAAGCAGAAAAGGGTGTTTCGGAACGCTGGCGGCAAGGTTTTCGGTAAGACACCGGCTGTGACAATATAAAGTCTGTGACTCGCCGCTGTCTATTTTAGGGGATACAACCAGTTGAACCGATTTATGCTCGGGAAGCCACCCGGTGCAAAAACAACACATAACATCGGAAGCCATCATTTCTCCTTTATGTCAGGTCGCGATCAGGTTCTATATCTTCCAGCTGCATATCTGACAGAGGAATGCCGAACCCCTCAGCCTGTTGTTGCATGATCGATATAACTTCGTTGAAAGCCATGATCCTTCCTGACTGAAAATCCCGATCAGGACTGTTATCAGCCAGTTTATCCCGATGATGACGGGCAGCAAGGGCTCTCTCTTTAATCAGAAGCCCAAGATCAAAAAGATAATATTGTTGCTTATTCGACATGACTATCCAAACTCCGGCAAATTATGCAGAACACCTGCAGCTTATATAAAGATGGAGGATTGCGCCGTTTGTGTCAATTCCACTACTGTGCCGTCCGATGGCGGTCAGGGTTTGAAGCGGAAATTTTTGCGTGCCGTATTGTCGCCGTTTTTCTTTTCGCCGAGAATATCGGCAATGACGGGCGCATTGGTCGGAACGGGCGGGGGTGTGCCTGTTTCCAGCTCGTTGAGATAATCCTCGATCAACTCCAGACCTTTGCGCCAGAAATCCTGCGTCGTGTGATCCAGACCGAAAGGCTGCAGCAGCTCCTTGACATCCGTACTCATCCCCGCCTGCAGCAGCGCGGTATAGTTTTCCACGAATTCCGCCTTGTCGTCGGCATCGCGGTAGATTTTGTAAAGACTGTTGACCATGCCTTGCGCAAAACTGTAGGAGAAGACATAAAAAGACGGCATCTCAAAGAAATGCGGCACCATCGTCCATGAATAGCGCTGGTAGTCGTCAATCTCCACCGACGGGCCGTAATAATCCTGCAGCACATCGACCCAGATATCGCTGATGGTTTCCGCATCGGGCATACCGTTTTGCGATTGCGCATAGACGCGTTTTTCAAAATCGTAATAGGCCATCTGCTGCATCGCGCTTTCCAGCAATCCGGTAATCTGCTGTTCCAGCAACCGGCGCTGCGTGTCGGGATCATCGGTTTTGCCGCGCAGATAGTCAAAGAGCAGCATTTCAGAGAAAACGCTTGCCACCTCCGCCAGCGTTTCCGGCGTTTCGGACAAAAGCCCGCCTTGCGCCTCCTCCGCCAGTTTCATATGAATGCCGTGGCCGAGCTCATGCGCCAGCACCACCAGCGCATCAAGCGAACCGTCAAAATTGGTCAGCACGAAGGGATGCCCCAAAGGCCCGGTCGGATAGGTGAAATCGCTGGTCGCCTTGCCCGCATGCGGCAGTGCGTCGATATAACCCCCGTCGAAAAAACCTTTCGCGGTATTGGCGAATTTCGGCGAAAATTTGCGGAAGGAGGACAGCACCTCTTTTTCCGCCTCCTCCCATGCGAAATCGAAATCTTTTGCCTTCTCCGCCCCCGGTGTCAGTTCGGAGAGTTTATGCGCGGGCAGCACATCCTCGCCATGCTGCGCGGCCACCCATTTGTAATAGCGGTGCGACAGCGCAATATAGGATTTTTTCACCGTATCGAAAATCATATCCGCGGTTTCGGCCTCCAGATTGTTGCGATCCAGAAAATCCTGATCCTGCCGGCTGTGGCCGTACCATGTGCGGTTGACATCCTGCGATTTGATCAGCGTGCCGAGCATATCGGCAAAACCGCCGCTGTGCTGTTTGAGGATTTTTGCCTGCGCATCGCGGATTTCGGCAATGCTGCGCCCTGCGGTTTCGACGGCGGCCATTTTTTCTTCCACGGCAATCGCCTTTTTCTGATACAGCGCCGACAGCCCGTCTGTCGTGACATTGTGGAAGACGGCGGAGAGGTCTTCGATTTCCTCCGGCAGGCTGCGTCCGGCTGCGCCTGCGCGCAGCTGCGCCAGCCACGGCGCATAGGGCGACATTTCCGGCGCGGCGAGTTTGAACAGCAGCTTGTCTTCTTTCATGCCCGACAGCGCGTCCAGAAACGGCTCCAGTTTGGAATCGATGAAACCCGCCCAGCGCTCCAGCGGTTTGACTTTTTCGTAGTTTTTGGAATTATCCGAAGACAGCAGTGCCGCGTAAGAGGATATCAGGCTTTTGCGGTTTTGAATCTCTTCATAGGCGGCAATCGCTTCGGCAAGCTCCGCGCCGGGCATATCCTCGAAAACGCTATCCTGATAGGCATAAAGAAATTCCGCAAGCTGTTCCTCGACCTTGCTCTGATCCTGTTTCAGCGCGCGCGAACGCAGGCCGGGATAAAGATTTTTCAAATTCCAGCGCCCGTTTTTCTTTGCGGCGGCATTATCGCGCGAGGCAGGCTTTTCGCCGCCCTGCGACTGGCTGCGGCGGGCGAAAGCGGGGGCAGGGGATGTGCGGCGCTTCTGTGTCACGGTTTGCGTCCTCCCT